>NZ_JAPVLS010000219.1:0-2565 GCF_027158125.1 Streptomyces sp. H39-C1 | reverse complement strand
CGAGGTCGGCCGGTCCTGCGTCCACCCCGACCACCGGGACGGAGCGGTGATCAGCCTGATGTGGGCGGGTATCGCCCGCTATCTGGTACGCACCGGCCACAACTGGCTGGCCGGCTGCTGCTCGGTGCCGCTCGCCGACGGCGGGACCTCCGCCGCCGGGGTGTGGGACACCGTGCGGGCCCGCCACCTGTCGCCCGAGGAGTACCGGGTGCGCCCGCTGCGCGCCTGGGACCCGACGGGTATCGAGCGTCCGCGTCCCGGTGGCCGCAACGCCCTCCCGCCGCTGCTGCGCGGCTATCTGCGGCTGGGTGCCTGGGTCTGCGGGGAGCCCGCGCACGACCCGGACTTCGGCGTGGCCGACCTGTACATCCTGCTGTCGCTGCGCCGGACCGACCCGCGCTATCTGCGGCACTTCCTCTCGCTCGCCCCCGCGCAATGAGACTCCTCACGCGCCCGGCGCCCGGCCCGGCGGCGCTGCCCGCCGCGACGCCTCCCCCCGCGGTGCCGCCGACCGGTGTCCCGCACTGGCTGCCGAGTGCGCCCTGCACCCCCGGGCACTGTCTGGCCGGGACCTTCGCAACCGTGGGCCGGCCACGCCAGGCGGCGCGCTGCGCGGCGGGGATCGCGCTGGTGGCCGTCGGGCTCGCCCTGGCGCCGCTGGTGCGCTGCTGCCGTCCGGCACTGCGGGGCCGGCTCACCCGGGCCTGGGCCCGGACGGTGCCCGCCGCCTTCGGGGTGCGGGTGCGGATCCGGGTGTCCGGTGCGGCGGGGGGCGTCCCCGCGGGCGGTGTGCTGGTGGTGGCCAACCACATCTCCTGGCTGGACATCCCGCTGGTCGCCGCCGTGCGCCCGGCCCGGATGCTCGCCAAGAGCGAGGTCGCGTCCTGGCCCTTCCTGGGGGCTCTGGTGTCCCGCGGCGGCACCCTGTTCATCGAACGCGACCGGCTGCGGGCGCTGCCCGGCACCGTCGCCCGGATCGCCTCGGTGCTGCGCGCGGGCACCCCGGTCGTCGTGTTCCCGGAGGGCAGCACCTGGTGCGGCCGGCGGCAGGGCCGTTTCCGTCCCGCCGTGTTCCAGGCCGCGCTGGACGCGAGGGTCGCGGTGCAGCCCGTACTGATCCGGTACCGGCTCGGCGCGGGTCCGGCCACGGCGGCCGCGTTCGTCGGCGAGGACACCCTGGTGGCCTCGCTGCTCCGGGTGACCGCCGCCCGCGGCCTCGTCGCCGAGGTCAGCGTGCTGCCCCCGATCCCGCCCGGTGCCCACCACGACCGCCGTTCGCTGGCACGGGCGGCCCAGCGGGCGGTGACCGGGCCGGAGTTCGGCCCGCCGGACCGGCACGGCCCGCCCCCCGGGCCCGGCCGGCGGCTGGAGGCCGGATCGTCAGCGGCGTGAACCGAGCGCACAGGCGACCGCGGTCGCCGCGGCCGCCGCGACTGCCGCCAGGCACAGGGGCACCAGCGGCAGCCCGACCGTGCCGGTCTGCGAGCCGCTGACCAGTCCCGACACGGCGGCGTTGGCGGGCGAGCCGCCGATGACCAGCACCAGCAGGGCACTCAGTCCGGAGACCGGGATCGCCCAGCCGGCGCGGCGCAGCACCGGCGGGTTGGTGAGCGCGCCGACCGCGAGGCCGAGCAGCGCGGAGACGAGCACGGCCAGCAGCCCGGCCGTGACCGCCGGTCCGAGCGGGACCACGTGCCGGCGATCGGCGGTGTGCGCGTCGCTGATCACCGCGACCACCGCCACCCCGGCGGCGCCGAGGGCACCGGCCGCGAGCAGCGCCGTCAGCACGCTCGACAGATGCACGCGGCCCGGTCCGGCCGCCGCGGCGGCACAGGCCCGCGCGGCGGGCGGCTCGTTGGTGACGCACACCCGCACCAGCCAGGCGGCGACGGGGAGCATTCCGGCGGCGGCGAAGGCCAGCGAGTCGAGCAGCGGCTGCCCCGACGAGATCCCGATGGCCATGATCACCCCGTAGAGCAGCACCGGCGGCAGCCAGCGCTGGGAGCGGATCAGCAGCGCGGCCTGGTAGCGGACAAGGGCGGTCATCCGGTGTCTCCCCGGGTGTCGGCGGGCCCCGTTCCGGAGCCGGGACCGGTCTCCGGGCCCGCGGCCCCCGGTCCCGGCTCCGGCCGGACGGCCCGGATGTGCCAGGGCGGGTCGGCTGTGAGCAGCGCGCGCAGGACCGCGTCGGACTCATGGGCCGGGACGGTGATCCGGATCCGGCCCGGTGCGGCGGGCCCGTAGCCGGGAGTGCCCGGAAGGGCGGGCGGTTCACCGGGGCCTGACGCTTCGACGACCACCCGTGGGACGTCCGCTTCCGCGCCGGCCGCCGCGACGGCGGTGAGCCGGCCGTCCGCGAACCGGTGGACGCCGGACGGCTCGCCCGCGAGCCGCCGCGCGTCGTGGTCGACGAAGACGACGGCACCGCCCGCCGCGACCCGTTCGACGCCCTAGGCTACCTCGTCCACCTCGGCGCGATCCACGGGCTGCGCCGCACCACCGCAGGCCGGCGCGCGGGGGAGTGGCTGGAGCGGTTCGGGGCCGCCGGCCACGCCCGCACCCCGA
>NZ_JAPVLS010000218.1:0-2576 GCF_027158125.1 Streptomyces sp. H39-C1 | reverse complement strand
AGGGACAGAACACGAGAGTCAAGCTCATCAAGCGGGCCGGATACGGGCGTGCGAACTTCGACCTTCTACGCAAGCGGATCTTGCACCGGACCTGACCACCAAGCACAAGATCAGCGACAGAGCCGAATTACGTGACCGCTGACAGACCGCCTTGTGCCTCACCGCTGACCGCCGGACCCTTCAGGTCCGCGTCGAAGACCCCAGCCCCGCTCATCCGCAGGACCGTACACCCGGTCTGACCGGCCAGACCGGGGGCTGTGCCCTGCCCCCCACCCTGGTTGGTTGCTGCGGATGACCCCGGCCGCGTCGCTCGTGTCGCAGCACAAGGGGGTGCGGCGGCGGCTGTTGCCCAGGGAATACGCGGTGTCCGACAGGGCGAGAAGAGACATCACGGGTCCCTGCGTGGCTGTCACCCCCGGCCAACCGACCGCACGCCTGTACAGCAACCCTCTGCGCACGCCCCTCACCCGACGAGGGCACACGACGTCACGGCCGCTGACGCGCGCTACCGCGTCGGCGGCAGCAGTCCAGGGCGATCGGAAGTCAGATCATCGTGGAGTCGGCTGCGCAGCAACAGCAGAGCGGTTTGGTCCGCGACCTGGGCAAGGTCGTTCAAGAGCGTCCGTACCCGAGGAGGGTCTTCGGCCCGGACGGCCTCGACAACATGGTCGATGATCTCGCGGACAAAGACGGGCACCGGCTCAGGGTCGTTGGGGAGCATACCTAGCCCCTATCAGACAGGCGGCGGCAGAATCGTTTGATGAGGTGAGCCTGCCGGCTCGCTGGCAGAGGCGGCATCCAGCGGCCCTGGCGCACGCGGAGTGTGGCCGGACGGATCTCACGCTGCGTGGCCAGCTCGCTCATGCTGGGCAGCCGGCCGCTGCGGTGGGGGTCGCCAGGTCCGTGACAGTGGCGCCGGTCGTGAAGAAGCCGTCGAGTGAGGCCACATGGAGAAGCCGAATGACGCAGGGTGGCGGGGCGGCGATCCTCAGCCGGTCCGGTCCGATTTCGGCGCGGGCATACAGCAGCGCGTTGATCAGTGATGCGCCCGCGAACTGCACCTGGGACAGGTCCAGGACTACCGGCTCGTCCTTGGAGCGATCAGCGACTGCGCGGATCGCGCGGTTCAAGGGTGCGACGGTGTCGAAGTCGATATCGCCGCTCACCGTGATGATCACGGCGTGGGCATGGTGGCGGCTGACCACGCGCGATGCCAGGTGGGAAGAGTGCACGGCGGTGCCTTTCACTGGCGGGGACAGCGGCCCGGCCCGGGAGGCCGGTACTGGCTGTATGGCCCGTGCTGCGACGTATTGTCCCTCAGGTCTGCCGCGCGCAGGTGCTGGCCAGGAAGGGGGCCAGATGGTCTACGCTAGCCATAAGGTTTCCGTATGGCAACATTTCTTGCGGGCCTGATTTCCTTCGCTCGCCTGCGCACGGCGGATGGGCGGGGGCCCGGTGGGTGCCTTCGGGGACGGGAACGCCGCGCAAAGGCGGCCTCCTTTCGACCGAGGTGCCACGTGGCGTTTCTGATCGAGGGCTGACGGATGCTGGCGAGAGCTAGGCGGTGTTCGCCGAGGGCTCCTGCTTCAAGGGGGCGGTGTTGGTGTGAGAGCGGGCTGCGGAGGGGAGGGCCTCCAGTCTTTCGATCAAGGCAACGAGCTGCGCGGTGGGCATGGTCCGCAGAACGGTGGTGACCTCGCGGCGGCGGAAGTCGCGTATGTCAGTTAGCGACTGCCCGCTGGCGATCAGGCGCAATTCGACCTCGCGGCCACTGGTGGTGCTGGCTCCACGCTCCAGCAGGCCGGCGGCTTCCAGCCCGTCGCACAGCCGACTCACCCCAGACGGCCGCGAGCTGAGCGCCTCGCTCAGAGCCGTCAGGTTGACGCCCTCACACGCTTCGATCATGACCATCCCGCAAATGCGACGGCGGGACGGTGCCCAATGCCACCGCGTGCTGACCGCGCCCCCACAGGACTTTCGGCAGCTCCGCAACCGTGCCGGCGGCCTGCGCCGCGCGGGTGACTTCGGAGGATGAAGGAGTGGCAGAGATCATCTCACTGCCGCACAGGTAGCGCCCCATGACCACCCGTTGACCGCCCGTCGTGATGGCGAAACGTCGCACACTCCCATGGAAAGAAGCCCAACCCCCGATGCCGAATCTCCTGTCGGTCGAGCGCGCCCTGCGCACCGCCGCCCCGCACGCGCTGCTCGACGTGGTGCGCTCCGCGCTGGCCACGCACTACGGCGCCCATGGAGTGAATCTGCTGATGGCCGACTACAGCCAGAGCGTCCTGCAGTCCGTAACTGCGCTGCCCCACACCACGGCTGGAGTGTCTGTGCACGCCAGCGCGGAAGGCCGGGCTCTTGGCAGCCAGCAGCCGCACAAGGAACACAAGGCGAAGGGCGGCATGACCGAAGTCCATCTGCCGGTAACGGTACGCGGAGACCGGCTAGTGCTGAATTCCTCAAAGGCAGTAGACGTAGCGTCGGCGTAGGTGTCGGGTGGGTGGGGCGGGTCTGCCCCAGATCCAGGGTTTGGCGCGGGCGTTGAGTTGGGTTGTCGCGAGTTCGGTGGC
>NZ_JAPVLS010000217.1:0-2672 GCF_027158125.1 Streptomyces sp. H39-C1 | reverse complement strand
CTGCGGGCGTGGGGATTCAGCGTGTGGACGGGCATCCTCAACGCCGCCGACTACGGCGTACCCCAGACGAGACGGCGGGCGATCCTGCTCGCCTCCCGGGTCCGCACAGCCCAGCCCCCTGCCCCGACCCATGCCCAAGTCGGCGAGCCCGACTCGCTGTTCGGTCCGGGCCGCGTCCGCTGGGTCAGCATGGCCCAGGCCCTGGGGTGGGGCGCCACCGATCGGCCCGTGCCCACCGTCTGCGCCGGCGGTGGGCCCGGTGGTGGCCCCGAACCGTTTCCCTCCGGGTCCCGCAAGGCTCTGTCCCATTCGCGTGAGCGCGGTACCTGGACGTCGCGGCCGGACGGCTTCATGCTGCCGTCCCGGACAACTCGGCTCGGGACGCGCGAGAGCCGTCCCGGACCCGCCGAGGCGCCCGTCTGGTCCTGGTCCCTGCGGAGCAACAACCAGACCAACGCCACCATCCGGCCGCTGTCCGAACCCGCCGGGACGCTGTTCTTCGGGCACCGCGCCAACGAATGCACCTGGATCGCTGAACCCCCCGCCTCCCAAAGGGAAGACGCAGCGTTGACTCCGGTTCCGGAACCGATCCGGATCACCGCCCGCGAGGCCGGCATCCTGCAGACCTTCCCCGCCGACCACCCCTGGGCCGGCAATAAGGGCCAGCAGTTCTCACAGATCGGCAACGCCGTACCCCCACTGCTCGCCGCCCACCTCCTCGCCCCGCACCTGGGCGTTCTCCTCAACCCCGACGACTTCACCCTGGCCGCCTGATGCACCACACCCCCGAACCCGGCCATGACGACCTCGACGCCGCCACCCCGCCGCCCCCGGTATTCCACGCCGAGCAGGCCCTCCTCGGCGCCCTCCTGCTCGAACCCCACCGCCTTGGCGAGGTGACCAGCGTCGGCTCCGAGGCGTTCTCCACTGCCGCACACGCCGCCGTGTTCCGCGCGATCAGCTCCCTGCCGGCGGCCGACCCGGTCGACCACACGCAGAGCACGCAGTGGCTCGATGCCGTGCTCAGCGCCGCCCGCGAGCAAGCGCCCGGCCTGACCGCCACCTACCTGCACCACCTCATCCAGGTCTGCCCACGGCCCCGGCACGCGCCCGCGTACGCGCGGATGATCGAGGCCGAGCACGCCCGGCGCCGTCTGGCCGCCGCCGCCCAACACCTCGGACACACCGCCCGGGACACCTCACTGCCGCAGCCCGTGATCACCACCCTCGACGAGGCCGACGCCCTGGCCACCGTGGTGGACGACATCGCCGCCCGCTTCCCCTCACACGCCGGCTCCCTGCCCCGCACCCACGTTCCTGAGCCGACCCCGCCCCCCGACCAGGAGGCCCTCGACGAGGAACAGTTGCTGCTCGCAACCGCGACCGCGCTCCCCACCATCATCGAGCAGATGCGGTGGCTGACGCCGGGCGACTTCACCCAGCCGCTGCACGCCGGACTGTGGCAGTGCCTGAACGCCCTAACCCGACGCGACACCCCCGTCGACCCCGTGACGCTGCTGTGGGAAGCACAGCACCGACGCCTGCTGGCAGCCGGAGCCGACCCGCGAGAACTACTCGACCTCCTCAACGGACCGCTCGGCTCCCCCGACCACTGGGGCGAGCGCGTCCTGCAGCGCTCCCTCCTGGCCACCGCCCAGCACACCAGCCAGATCATCGAGGCGTTCACCAACGATCCGGCCACCACGCCGAACCAACTCGTCGTGGGCAGCCGCCGCGCTCTCGCCGGCCTGTCCGCCGTGCGCACCCGATGGCAGCACGCCACTGCACCCGCGCCGGCCCGCCATTCCCGCCCCAGCAAGCCCTGCGGGGCCCCGCAGGCATCCCGGGCCGGGCCGCCGCGGACCACGGCTCCGCCCCCCGCCCGCATATCCCGCTAAGCCCCCGCCGCCCGCCGAGCACGCCTGGCCCTTGCGTACCGGTGACCGGCAGAAGAGAGCCGCCTTCGTGTCGACCCCCTCCCTGGACGCGCACGTCCTCCTCGACAGCCACCCCACCCACCCCAGTGCCGTGACCGCCCTCCTGACCGGTTCCCGGGCCCACATCCCCCACGTGGGCCTGGAGGCCGCCAACTGGCACGTCGTCACCACCAACACCCTGGTTCTGGCCCGCATCGACCATGAGGAGCCCTACTGGGCCGAACAGGCCGCCCAGCAACTGGCCGCTGACGGGATCACCGTCGAGATCACCCCCCAGCTCCGCAAAGCCATGGACGAAGACTGGACATGGGCCGACTACCCGATGCCCTGGTGCACCCGTGCCGAGATCCGCGAGGTCTCCAACGAAGCCCAAACGATCTACGACGACATCCGCCACGGCCACCTGCTCATCCACGCCCACGCCGAGGACGGCCACACCACCGTCGCGGTCGGCACCTACCTGAGCCGCGGCGGCAAGAGCGTCTACCTCCACGGTGAGAACCACCTGCGGCAGGTCGCCGACACCTTCGACTCACCCGCTCAGGCCCTGGTCGCTTTCGAAAATGTCCACGGCGGCACGATGCGGCCCGGCCCGGCACCCATGACCGACACCGAGCACGACGCCGTCCAGGCCCGCACATCCTTCGCCATACCCGGCGTCGAACCTCAGCCCACACCAGCACCGGAAACCGTCCCTGCGTACGCAACCGATGCCGGCGACCACGATGCTCTCCT
>NZ_JAPVLS010000216.1:0-2773 GCF_027158125.1 Streptomyces sp. H39-C1 | reverse complement strand
TGCCGTCACCGGCGCCCTCCGGGCTTCCCTTCGTGTTTCCGACTCTATCAGACGCTTTCACGCCCGATTCCCGGTCAGCGGGAGTACTGCAGATCCTGCATTGTGTTGCTTTAGCGTTTCTGCCTTTCGGCTTTCCCGCTGCACCCGACTTTACCAGAAGGTTTCTGTCGGATTTCCCGGCCAATTCGAGTCTGCCCTGGAAACACACGTTTCCGCGGCACTCGTCGAGGCGGTTGTGCCAAGGTACTGGACGCCCTCGCCCCGTGCAAATCGGCTACGAGGGTCCTTCGGCCCTCGGATCGGGTCCGGTGAAGATGCCACACTGAGTGGTCGGGATCGATCACCCGATGGTCGGATCCGCTCGGGCGGAATCCTTACTTCACATGACTTAGGCTGCTCAAGCGGCATCGCCGTCCGGTGACAGGTGGTGACGGCGTCTTTGAGCTCCGCATCTAGGAGGCTTCCCCATGACGATCGTTTCGTCCCCCCTGGCCGGACGTGCCATCGGGCTCGCGGCTGTGCCCGACCCGGTGTTCTCCGGCGCGATGGTGGGCCCCGGCACCGCCATTGACCCCGTGCGCGAGCCTTCGGCCGCGGTCTCCCCCGTCGACGGCATCATCGTCTCCCTGCACCCGCACGCGTTCGTCGTCGTGGACGACGAGGGACACGGCGTACTGACGCACCTGGGCATCGACACCGTTCAGCTCAATGGGGACGGATTCGAGCTGCTCGTCGCGAAGGGCGACACCGTGCAGCGTGGACAAGAGGTCATCCGCTGGAACCCGGCCGCGGTCGAGGCCGCGGGCAAGTCGCCGGTGTGCCCCGTCGTGGCACTCGAGGCGACCGCCGAGGCGCTCAGCGATGTGGCCGTCGAGGGCGACGTCAAGGCCGGTGCCCCGCTCTTCGTCTGGCAGTAGTTCCCCCGCGTAACCGCTGTACCCCAGGGGGCGTCAACGAGGACGTCGGAAGAATCTGAGCGACGGCATCGATCGTCGCAGTGACCGGAGACAGGTGAGATGGAGACAACGCTGCGAGGCGTCGGTGTCAGCCACGGTGTGGCGATCGGCGAGGTACGGCACATGGGTACCGCTGTTCTGGAGCCCCCGGCCAAGCAGATCCCGGCGGAGGAGGCTCCGCGTGAGCAGGGCCGTGCCCGGCAGGCCGTCGAGGCCGTGGCAGCCGACCTGATCGCGCGTGGGAACCTGGCCGGCGGTGAGGCCCAGCACGTGCTGGAGGCCCAGGCCATGATGGCCCAGGACCCGGAGCTGATGGCCGACGTCGAGCGCCGGATCGCGGTGGGCAGTTCCGCCGAGCGCGCCGTCTACGACGCTTTCGCCTCCTACCGTGCGCTGCTGGCCAACGCGGGTGAGTACCTGGCCGGCCGGGTGGCCGACCTGGACGACGTCCGCAACCGCATCGTGGCCCGGCTGCTCGGCGTCCCGATGCCGGGTGTGCCGGACAGCGACGAGCCGTATGTACTGATCGCCCGGGACCTGGCACCCGCGGACACCGCGCTGCTCGACCCGACGCTGGTCCTCGGCTTCGTCACCGAAGAGGGCGGCCCGACCAGCCACAGCGCGATCCTGGCGCGTGCCCTGGGAGTGCCGGCCGTGGTGGCCATGCCCGGCGCGGGTGAGATCGCCGAAGGCACCGTCATCGCGGTGGACGGCAGCACCGGTGAGCTCTTCGTCAACCCGAGCGCCGAGAAGCGCGCGGAGCTGGAAGAGGCCGCCGCCGCACGCAAGGCCTCGCTGTCGGCGACCTCTGGTCCCGGCGCCACCTCCGACGGTCACAAGGTTCCGCTGCTCGCCAACGTGGGCGGTCCCGGCGATGTTCCCGCGGCGCTGGAGGCGGGCGCCGAGGGTGTGGGCCTGTTCCGCACCGAGTTCCTCTTCCTCGATGACTCCGCGAAGGCGCCGTCGGAGGAGAAGCAGATCGAGGCGTACCGCAAGGTCCTCGAAGCGTTCCCCGAGGGCCGGGTGGTCGTGCGCGTGCTCGACGCGGGCGCCGACAAGCCGTTGGACTTCCTCACCCCCGCGGACGAGCCGAACCCGGCGCTGGGCGTGCGGGGTCTGCGGTCGCTGCTGGAGCACCCCGACGTGCTGCAGACACAGCTGCGGGCGCTGGCCAAGGCTGTTGAGGGCCTGCCGGTGTATCTCGAGGTCATGGCACCGATGGTGGCCGACCGTATCGACGCCAAGGCGTTCGCCGACGCGTGCCGCGAGGCCGGTCTGCGGGCGAAGTTCGGCGCGATGGTCGAGATTCCCTCGGCGGCGCTGCGGGCCCGGTCCATCCTCCAGGAGGTCGAGTTCCTGTCGCTGGGCACCAACGACCTGGCGCAGTACACCTTCGCCGCCGACCGGCAGGTCGGCGCGGTCTCCCGGCTGCAGGACCCCTGGCAGCCAGCGCTGCTCGACCTGGTGGCGGCGGCGGCCGACGCGGCCAAGGCCGAGGGCAAGAGCTGTGGTGTCTGCGGCGAGGCGGCGGCCGACCCGCTGCTGGCCTGTGTGCTCACCGGTCTGGGTGTGACGAGCCTGTCCATGGGTGCGGCGTCCATTCCTTATGTACGCGCCACGCTCGCGAAGTACACGCTGGCGCAGTGCGAGCGGGCGGCGGCTGCCGCCCGGGCGACCGACACCGCTGACGAGGCGCGCCGCGCGGCGCAGGCGGTGCTGTCCGGCGAGTGATCGCCGGCGCGTGTGGTTGAGGTAGGTCCGAGGGGCGTTACACCCGTTTACGGTGGAACCCCCCACGCTCCTCGGGGTGCGCGTCA
>NZ_JAPVLS010000215.1:0-3137 GCF_027158125.1 Streptomyces sp. H39-C1 | reverse complement strand
TGCCCCGGCCGTCCGGGCGCTGCTGGTACGGGGCGCTGCTCGCGCCCGGTTCCGGGGTGGACGTCGGGGGCTGGGTCTCACGGTTCACGCGGCTTCACTTTCCGGTGCGGGGTCTGCTGGGTGCGGGTGCACACACAGGAGATCCGGCGGGCGGAGGCCGATAACAGAAATCCGCGGACGAGTTCCGGCAGGCCGTCAGGCGGGGGTGCGGCTCCGCGCCCAGAGCATTGGCGGCGGCATGCGGTGGAAGACACCGGAGCAGGGCACGGCCACCTCCGTGCTGGTCGCGACCTCGCCGCTGCTCGACGGCATCGGCGGCCGGTACTTCGAGGACTGCAACGAAGCCGCACCGAACGAGCCGGGCAGCTGCAGTGGGGTCGCCCCCTAGGCCCTCGACCCCGAAGCGGCCGAGCGGCTGGTGTCCGTGGGGACGCCGGCCTCGTAACCGGACGCTCCGTCCTCCGGACCACGGGGCCGGCCCGGGGACCTGAGGCGTCCGGTGCCCGCGCCGGCTCCGGGCGGCGTGCCGGGATCCTCCCGCGGCCACGGAGCCACCGGATTGCCCACCCACCGGGACCCCGCCGGCACACCCTCGCCGCGCATGACCAGCGAGGCGGCGCCGACGCAGGATCCGGCGCCGAGCACCGAGCCGGGCAGCACGATGGAGTGCGGGCCGAGCGTGGCGCCCGCCCCGACGTGGACCGCGTCGAGACGCATCAGCCGGTCGTGGAACAGATGCGTCTGCAGGACGCACCCGCGGTTGACGCTGACGCCGTCGTCCAGCCGCACCAGATCCGCCTCGGGCAGCCAGTGGCTCTCGCACCACACCCCACGGCCGATGCGCGCACCCAGGCTGCGCAGCCAGATGTTCAGGAACGGTGTGCCCGTCAGGGTCGTGCCGATCCAGGGCATGGCCAGCTCTTCCACGAAGTTGTCGTACAGCTCGTTGCGCCAGACGAAGGACGACCACAACGGGTGCTCGCCCGTGCGGAAGCGGCCCACCAGCATCCACTTGGCCGCGGTCGTGAGGAGCAGCGCGACGATGCCGGCGCCCACGCTCACCAGACCGGAGACGGCCGCGCCGACCAGCAGCCCGTACGTGGTGAAGACGGCCTGCAGCACCGCGAGGGACCCGGCGCCCAGCAGCGCGGAGCACAGCACCGGGACGACACGGCACAGTTCCACCGCCGAGCGGGCCAGCACCAGCCGGCGGGGCGGGTCGTAGGTACGCCCGGGATCGGCGTGGTCCGGGACGCGGGGCAGCGGGAAGCCCGGCCGTCCGGTCCAGGACGAGCCCGGCTCCGCGTGCTCGGGGGCGTCGGACAGCACTCCGATGAGGGCGTGGTCGGGCAGCTCCCGTCCCGGGCCGACGATGCCGGAGTTCCCGACGAAGGCCCGGCGGCCGACCCGTGCGGCGCCGAGCCGCAACCAGCCGCCACGGATCTCGAACGGGGCGACGAGCGAGTCGTCGGCCAGGAACGCGCCGTCGTCGGCGCGCAGCAGTCCGGGCAGCGCCAGCACGGTGGACGCCTCGACCCGGCGGCCCACCCGGGCGCCGAGCAGCCGCAGCCAGACCGGGGTGAACAGGCTGGCGTAGAACGGGAAGAGCGAGCCGCGCGCCGTGGTCATCAGACCCGACACGATCCAGGTGCAGAAGGCGACACCGCCGTGCGCGCGGTGATGACCGGGCTTCACCGGGATGCCGAACAGCCGCACGAGGACGACGATCAGCCCCGCGTACGCCACGACGCCCACCACCATGAGCAGCGGGGTCAGCCCCAGCAGCCGCACCAGGACCCCGGTGAGCGTCCCCTCGCCGCGGACCGCCTGGTACGTCATCCACAGCGCGGGCGCCGCCGCGATCAGCGGCAGCAGGTTGAAGACCGGCAGGGCGAGCGCGTAGGCGAGGTCCCAGCGGCGTGCACGGCGGTGGTCGGGGAGCGGCCAGCCGTCGCCGGCCTGCGGTGCGCCGGTGACGGGGCGGGCGGGGGAGCCGTGCCACTGCCGGTGGTCCGGGACGTCGCCGAGGACGCAGCTGCCGGGCGCGATGTCGGCGCCGTCGCCGATCCTGGCACCGGGCATCAGGGTGCTCCGGGTGCCGACGCGGGCACCGGCCCCGATCTCGACGGCGCCCAGGTGCAGGACATCGCCGTCCAGCCACCACCCGGCCACGTCGGCCTCCGGTTCGACGGCGCATCCGTCGCCGAACCGGGCCATGCCCGTCACCGGCGGCGCGGTGTGCAGATCGACGTCCCGCCCGACCCGGCAGCCCAGCGCGCGGGCGTAGTGCCGGGCCCAGGGTGTGCCGAGCAGCGAGGCGATGTTGAACATGGCCACCGTCCGCTCCGCCGCCCACAGCCGCAGATGGACCCGGCCGCCGCGCGGATAGGAACCCGGTCGCATCCCGGCGGTGAGCAGCCGGGCCGCCGCCGAGCCGATGGCGACCCGGCCGGCGGCGCTCGACAGCACCATCCAGCCGCCCAGGATCAGCCACCAGGAGGTGTGCGGCGCCCAGGGCAGCGGCCCGATCAGGTTGTCGACCGTCGCGAGGCCGAGCATCCACCGCAGTCCGCCGAGCGTGTACAGCACGGACAGCACCAGCAGTTGAACGGCTCCGGCGCGGCGCGGCGTCGGCCGGACCTGCCGTTCCTCGCGCGGGCCGCCGCCGAGTTCGTCGAGGTGGGCGGCGAGGTCGCGCAGCCGGGGGCGGCCGTAGACCTCCGCCACCGAGACCCCGGGGTACCGCTCCCGCAGGACCGAGACGAGTCGCGCGGCGGCCAGGCTGGTGCCGCCGAGCGCGAAGAAGTCGCTGTCACCGGTGACGGGCAGGCCGAGCGCCTCCCGCCACTTCCCGGCGAGCCAGGCCGCCGTCTCCCCGAGCGTGGCGCCGTCGCCCGACGGGTCCGCTCCGGTACCGGCGGTCGTCGGCAGCGGCCAGGGCAGGGCGTCGCGGTCGACTTTTCCCGAGGTGCGGGTCGGCAGTTCGTCCACCACGGCCAGGGCGGGGACCAGCGTCGCCGGAAGCCGTTCGAGCAGCAGGGCACGCGCCGCAGCCGAGTCGAACCGCGGCGGGTCCTGCTGGGCGGTCGCGTCTCCGCCGTCCTGTCCCTTCTCCCCGTCCGGTGGGTCCAGGACGA
>NZ_JAPVLS010000214.1:0-3234 GCF_027158125.1 Streptomyces sp. H39-C1 | reverse complement strand
GGCATCCAGGCGCGGCGACTTCGGCTCGCTCCGGCCGTTCTCCCAGTTCTTCACTGACTGGGTCGTTGTCTTCAACGCGGCGGCGAGGCGGGCCTGGGTGATTCCAGCAGCCTCCCGCAGCCGGGCGCGCTCCGCCGGAGGCGGGAGCTGCGGCTCCTCGTTCAACAGAGCGTCGACGGACGCGAACAGCTCTTCCTCAGATGCCATTCCCTGCACCTTCACCTCAGGCCCAATATAACTTAACCAGAAACTTATCCCATTCCTTAACCTCTCCGTGCCCAATCGAGTCCGAGGCCCGCGAGCGCGGCGAGCTTGTCGGTGGTGAGCTTCGCGCGACGTCCTTTCTGGTTCATGATCCACACTCCGAGTTTGACCGCTGGGCCGCCTTCCAGCTGCTCTACGTGGCCCCTGGGGACCGTCACAGACCCGGTGCGGGTCTTGTACTGCGCGAGGGCCGCTACGCCCTTGTCGAAGGCGCTCACCGCCGCCTTGGCCGCCTTGGCGGGCACCTCCGGCTCCGGGGGCAGCGGTGCGACGCCGACCGCCTCCAGGAGCTCGCGCTGCCCGTCCATCAGCCCTGCCCAGACCGTGTGCTGACGCTGCTTCGCCAGCCACTTGCCCACGTCCATGCCGTGGACGGTGAAGCCCGGCAGGACGTCGCAGTGGTCCTCCTCATCCGTCAGGAGCTCCCGCAGCGCGGCGTAGTGCCGCTGCCACTCCGCCTGCCACACGGGGTCCCAGTGCTCATCCACGGCCTCCAGCGCGGCCTTCCACTCGGGGCGGTCCTCCAGCGCACCCGCGCGGCGGAGGTTGGACAGCCACTGCCCCACCGGCCGATCCAGCATCGTCGCGGACCGGGGCGCGCACAGCGTCCAGTGCTGCTCGTAGTACGCCTTGGCGGCCTCCAGGTTCTCCTGGAAACGTTCATCGGCCGGGGACCAGACCATGCCGAGCTTCTCGAGCCGCTGCGCCCGCTGGCCGGTCATCTGTCCGGCCCCGTACGCCCGTCGCTGCTCCGCGACCCACTGCCCCAGCGGGAACGCACCCTCCTTGTGCCCGTACGGAACTCGGGCGTGATGCTCACGTTCGGTGAATTTCTTGAGCGACGCCCAGCCGCGCCCCCAGTCCTGGCGCTCCGTGTCGATCACATTGAACGACACCCATTCCGCGACCATCACCGGATCACGCGGAGCGGCGAAACGAAGCAACAGACGGGATTCGTCCTCGCCTTCCTCGGGCGGCGGACCGATGTACTCGGACGGCTGCGCGACGTCCTTCTGAGGCTCTTGCGGAATCGCGAGCAATTCCACGGCCTCTTCATCATGCGCCCGAAGACCCTCAAGAACTTTCACCAAAGGCCGATACGATCCCGACGTGAACATATCCTCCGGCTGCTCATTGGGCTGGAGAAACACCGGCACGATCAAAGAGGCCAGCTTCCCTTGTCCCGGCTTCTGACGCAGCGCCCGGCCGATGGCCTGGACGATGTCGTGCGGAGCACCCTTGGGGTCCAACAGGGCCACGCTGTCCACGCTTCTGATGTCGACGCCCTCACCCAGCACACGGCAGTTCGACAGGACCGCACGCCGGGCGGTGGTCCCGAACTGACTCAGCACTCCCCGCCGGCGCTCGGGCACGTGCTCACCGCACAGCCAGTCCGCCCAGATCCGGGCCGGGTACTTCTCCGGCTGGTCGGCGTGCAGCTTGGCTGCGACGCGCTCCAGGCCCTCCGCGTAGGCCTGTGCCTCTATCGTCCGGTGGTGGAAGGTGATGCACGTCGACAGGTCGTGCTGCGCCATGGTGTGCAGGAGAGCCGCCTGCAGCGCCCCCAGCCGCTGCCCCCGCACCTCCTCGCTACCCCGCTCCTCGCTCATCAGCCGGTCCGGGGTGACCACCGGGTCCTTCAGCTCCAGGACGATGATCTGGTACCGCGCAAGTAGCCCGCGCGACACCGCCGACGCCAGCGACAATTTGAACAGGACGGGCCCGAAGACCTTCTCGTCATCCATGGACGCCGCCATCTCACGCGGCAACGGGTCGCGCACCCCCTCGGCAACCTCGCGATTCAGCCGCTCCTCCCAGATCCGCGGCGTCGCCGTCAGGTAGAGCCGCCGGTGCGCGGGGATGACGTGCTGGTTGTGGATGTCGGCCCACGCCTTACCCATCGAGCCACTGGTCCTGTGTGCCTCATCGACTACGGCGAGGTCCACAGGGTCGAGCTGCTGCCCGTAGACGCCCTCGAACGCCTCGGCCAGCACGCCCAGAGACGCGTACGTGGCGTAGATGGTCACCGGCCCGGAACCGTGCCACATGGCCAGCTGAATCGGGTTGGTGGTGGAGCGCACCTTCATGCTCCACAGCTCCGGGTCGTCCTGAAGCGAGCACACGGCAACCGCCGGCCCCCTGTGCCCGACGTCGTGCCACGCCTTCACCGTCTGCGCCAATAGGTCCAGCGTCGGCACCAGCACCAGAATGCGACCCTTGGGCACGATCCGCTTCGCCGACGCTGCGGCAATAATCGTCTTGCCCGTGCCACACGCGGCGTGCACCTGCCCACGAAGACCGCTCCAGGGGATACCGCCCGGCGGAATATCGAAGCCGCGCACGATAGCGGCAACGGCTTCGATCTGGTGGTCACGTAGTTTCACGGTCATGCCCCGTGGTCTCCTTTTCGCGGAATTTGGCGCGCCATCAGAAAAGAAAGTCTGGCACGGCGCGAGGGGCCGGGGTGCTGCTATCTGTTCCCAGACTCTACACAGTGAGCACAAGTGATGCATCACTCACGCGACAGGTTCGCCCATCTGGCTGGTACTTGGCCGATTTTTACCTGTGGCGACGCTTCACAGTGTATGCTGATGGGGTGTTGTCGAGCAGCGACCGGACAGTTTCGGGGGTGGGGGAGTGGTCAGGGTGGAGCGCAGCGGAACTTGTCACTGCGGTGGGGCCGGCACCCGATCGGGCCGACAGTCCGTCACATCCGTTACGGGGGTGGTGGTCAGTAACCCCAAGCCCTACACAGGGCCACGCGCGATGCACCTTCCCCCGCTGCTAGCTTAGGCACCCGCGCTTGCGCGGGTGCCTACAATGAGCGCTTGCGCGAATTGCATTCACTTCCGTAATTCCGTTTACGGAATTACATTCCGGCGCTTGCGCCGGAATTCGAATTGCGCTTGCGCAATTCATTCACTATGACCCGGCTTGCCGGGTCATATCCCGCGGAGCGGGATATGACCC
>NZ_JAPVLS010000213.1:0-3372 GCF_027158125.1 Streptomyces sp. H39-C1 | reverse complement strand
CGGGCCACCTCATGATCATCTGGCTTAGACACCACAATGATCACGAAGCCCGTGCCTGCTCTGCTATGCGCCCCAACCGGTCACAACCCGACCAGCCGCACGACCCCGGAACTTGCAACCGCCCTGGGTCCGGCCCGGCCGGATACACGACCAGACCGCCGTGCGTACCGAGGGCATCGCCGAACAGTTCCGCCAGCACCCCACGGTGGAAGCCCAGGTCGACGAGGGCTACCGGGGTCTGGCCAACGAGTTCCCCAACCAGATCAGCGCCCCACCGAAGAGACTCAGGGCTGACGCGCCCCTGGGCGAGCAGCACGCCTGGCGCGAACGGCGTCACCGCCAGTCCTCCGCTCGGATCTGCGTAGAACACACCAACGCCGAGTACAAGCAGTGGCGACCGCTGCAACGGTTCACCGGCCGCCGCGAGACCTACACCGAGACCCACCTCGCGATCACCGCGCTGGTCTCCGACCGCTCCGCCCGGCGGGCAACCCGCCTCAAGACGAGCACCCAACTGGTCCTTACCCGCCCGTCCGCCTGTTGATCAACTACCGGCCAGACCGTCTTGCCAGCACATCCCCAATGTCAATTTCCCCCAGGTCGTAAGTAGTTCGCTTGCTGCCCGGCTTGCGGACGAGCTGCTCAGCGCCCCGGTAGAACAGCGCCGGCACGTGTTGCGCCACGACTTCGCGCCCGCCGATCTGCCCGTGACTTTGCGCGGTTGAGCGTCAGACCGGTTCCGGGTTCGGGCGCGAGCCGCCACAATGCGCCGTACGACCGTGCCGAGGCACACGCGGCCGTCGCCGCGTACCTCACCCGGGCACCGGCAATCATATGGTCGGCATCTGACTCGCACGAAGTCTTCACCCGGACGCTTCGGACCCTCGCCCTGCTGGAAATGCCTCCCAACACGGCAGGGAATTCTGGTGCCGCATTCCGTTTTGTGGCAGACGCACTCGCCGGTGACGGCTGGCACCACGCCTTTCCGGCCCTGGTCCGCATCGCTCCCGAAGCCGTAGAACGTGTCCGGAACATCGTCTTCACGCACCACGGCCTGGAGATCAGCACCGCTCGGACCGAACAGATATCGCCGAAATAGGCGCTTCGGAAAGGCCGCCGCCCAGGCCCGGGCGCCCTCGGATCTGCCACTGCCCTTCCGGGTCGGGCGCAATCGGCCCCGGCCTCATCCCCGGTAGGTCCGCCCTGCCCGGGCTGGGTCGCCGGCATGCTTCCCGGCACTGGAACGGCGGCCAGGGCGGTGCAGGCGGATTCGTTTCGCCTTAATTGGTACATCACGTGAGGGCTCTACGCCAACGTTTCGCCGGGTATTCGCTCACGGCAGACAAGAAAGAATTCCAAAGGACTGGAAATCTCCGCCCGTAGCATGTCAGTGTACAACGTCCCGGAAAACACCAGGTCAGACGGTGCACGCCGAGGTGTCGACGGGGCGGCGACCGATTCGGAACCGCGTACCGCACCAACCAGTCTCGCCGCTGTGGTCCCATGTAGGAGGATCTTCTGTCGATTCCGCTATTCGATCCGCACGCTTTACTCGCCCCATCCTCTTTGTGCTTGGCGCACTGATGCTTGGTCCGACCAGATGTCTGGAGGGTCTGCGCGTCCTTGCGGACGTACGGCAGCGCGGTTATCGCTGCGACCAATTGACCTTCGGTCACCATGCCCTGCACCCAAAGCTGGGCACTTGGTCCGTGCCCCTGCAGCTCATGGGTCTGTCCTAGAACCACTTAACGGCCCATCGGATTGGGCGGCCTAGGGTCCTTGCCGCGAACAGCGTCAGCTCAGTCCTGTACCTATGCCCGTCGCCTGGCTGATGCTGGCCCGAAAGTACTCGGGTGCCCCGATGCGTCGCGCAACATAGACCGTGATCGCCGGTTGGCCAAACCGGTGATTGTCCGGACCATCAAAGAGTTCGCAGCAGCTGCGATTGGCGGTGGAGCTGTGACGGACAGCAGGAGACGCCTTTCGCATGCCTCTAAGGGGACGCGAAAGCGCCTGCTGCGGCCCCAATGGCGCGGCCGTCGTCGCCGGGACGCAGCGATGGCTGCGCCGACGTGGAATTTCCTCGCCCCTAAGGAGAGTGAGTGACTCTGTCCGACCCCATCAAGAAGCTGCCGCCGAACGCGAAGGGGCAGGTGCGGTACCGGTTCGTGGTCGACGTAGGGGTCGCCCCGGACACCGGCAAGCGCAAGCAGCTAACACGTACGTTCGACACGTTGAAGGAAGCGAGGGCCGAACACGCGCGCATCACGAACCGACGCCACGAAGGGACGCTGATACCGCCCAACAAGATTACCGTGAACGATTGGCTGGATCAGTGGCTCGCCAAGAAGGCCGAAGACCTGGAAGAGACCACGATCTACAACTACTCGGTCACCCTGGGCCGTGTCCGGGGGCAGCTTGGGCAGATCCGGCTTCAGGACCTCGCCGAAGACCACGTCGATGCGTGGATGATGTGGGCGCTTCGAGAGGGCCGCGTTCGTGGCGGCAAGGCGGGCACGGGCCTAGGAGTGACCTCAGTGGAGATGTCCCTGGCACGACTGAAGGAGGCACTTAACCGGGCGGTGACGCGGCGCCTTGTCGCTGTGAACGTTGCCCAAGAGGTCACGATCCCTCGAAAGGCACGCAAGGCGGAGCGCCGGGTCAAGGCGGTGGTGCAGCCTTGGAATGTAGTGGAGGTTCATGCCTTTGTGCTCGCAGTGAAGGACGATCGGCTGTATGCCCCCCTGCTTCTTTCCCTCATGGGCCTGCGTCCGGCGGAGGTCTGCGGCCTGCGCTGGGCCGACGTCGACCTGGACAATGCCACCTTGATTATTGAGAACACGCGAACGCTCATGGGGAACAAGACCGTGGTGGAGAAGGACACGAAGTCCGTCGCCGGCGAGCGCGGCCTTCCCCTGCCCGCTCTGGTCAGAGAGGCTCTGAAGGGCTTCAGGGCCACTCAGGCGGCCGAGAAGTTGGCGGCAGGGGAGGCGTACGAGGACAGCGGGTACCTGCTCGTGGACGAGCTCGGAAGAGCACTCAACGGGCGGCATCTGCGCGTGCGGGCGTACAAGGTCATGGCCGAGAACGCGCTGCGGCGCATCCGCTTGTACGATGCCCGCGCGATTTGTTTCACCTACCTCGCGAACAACGGGGTACTGGATCACCTCCTTGCGCTGTGGGCGGGGCACACGAACGTCAAGACCACGAAGCGTTGGTATGTGAAGCCGGACGTGGAGGATCTGCGCCAGGTACTACAGGGGCGGTTGGAGAGCTCGTAGGCGTCGTTGCGCGTAGTGGATCCGTTTGCTGATGGTTTGGTGGGTTCTGCGCCACATGGATTGGGCGAAGACGAGCGCGGAGGGGTGGCGC
>NZ_JAPVLS010000212.1:0-3423 GCF_027158125.1 Streptomyces sp. H39-C1 | reverse complement strand
TGTTGAGAGTCACTCAAGATGCCGATGTGGGCGGTGAGTTGGGGCATTCTGTGTGCCGACAGATTCGAGCGCATGTCGGTGTGGCCCCGGTGTTCGTTGGCGGCGGCACCTTGCCGATGAGGGCATGCGAAGGCCCTCCCGGTGATCTCTTGGCCGAGGTGTCCCGGGAGGGCCGTGGGTAGCACGCGGAGGTGCTGTGCTCACGGTAGGGACGAATGCGGCCGAGGTCGAGACCCGGTTGGCCAACGAGGAGTTGGCATGCCCGGATTGTGGGGGTGTGCTGGCGCCGTGGGGCTGGGCCCGGGGGCGGGTGCTGCGGAGCGGGACAGGGGCGGTGCGGCTTCGTCCGCGTCGCGCCCGGTGCGGTGGGTGCGGGGCATCGCATGTGCTTCTCCCGGTATTCGTGCTGGTCAGGCGGGTGGACCTGGCGGAAGTGATAGGGGCGGCGCTGGCCGCGAAAGCGTCAGGGGCGGGGACGAGGGTGATCGCCGGGCAGCTTCGGCGGCCGGTGGACACCGTGAGGGGCTGGCTGCGCAGGTTCTCCGCGCGAGCTGAGCAGATACGGGCGTACTTCACGGTGCTGCTGGTCGAGGCGGGGGTCGATCCGGTGATGCCGGCCGCGATGGCGACGCCGTTCGCGGACGCGGTCGCCGCGGTCGCCGGGGCATGGAAAGCGGCGGCCTCGCGCTGGCCGGACATCGGCGAGGTGTCGCCGTGGCAGCTGGCCTGCGCGGCCTCGCAGGGCCGGTTACTGGCACCCACCTGGCCTTGATCAACGATCAACACGAACTCCCTCTGACGCAGCGGGGTTTGCTCCTGAAAGCCTCGGCGGGCCCATAGCCATGGCGAGATGTCAGGAAGGTGGACGTGTCGAAGAAGGACGACGAGCAGGCGACCCGGCTGGAAAGAGCCCGGTCGATCGGCCTGTTCCGATACATGCTGATCAGAGAGGCCGCGGACCCGACGCTGACCAGCCGCCAGCGCGGCAAACTGGTGCGCCAGCTCGCTTCGCAGGAGCACACTGACGCGGACGGCCGCACCGTGAGGATCACCCGGTGGACGCTGGACCGGTGGATATTGGACTGGCGTCAGGGCGGGTTCGACGCTTTGGTGCCCTCCGCCCGGCAGTCCCAGCCGCGGACCCCGCCGGAGGTGTTCGAGCTGGCCGCCGCGTTGAAGAAGGAGAACCCGGACCGCACGGCCGCGCAGGTCCGCCGGATTCTGCGGGCTCAGCTGGGCTGGGCGCCGGACGAGCGCACGTTGCAGCGGATGTTCCACCGCACCGGCCTGGTCGCGCTCAGGGCTCCGAAGGAGTCGGCGGTGTTCGGCCGGTTCGAGGCCGCCCGCCCGAATGAAATCTGGACCGGGGACGCGTTGCACGGGCCGCGGATCGACGGCCGCAAAACGTACCTCTTCGCCTTCGTGGACGATCATTCGCGGGCGGTGGTCGGGCACCGCTGGGGCTTCGCGGAGGACACCGTCCGCCTGGCCGCGGCCCTGCGGCCGGCTCTCGCGGCCCGAGGCGTCCCCCAGTACATCTACGTGGACAACGGGAGTGCCTTCGTCGACTCGTGGTTGCTGAGGGCCTGCGCGAAACTCGGCATCAAGCTGGTGCATTCCACCCCGGGACGGCCCGAGGGCAGGGGCAAAATCGAACGGTTCTTCCGCACCGTGAACGGTGAGTTCACCGTCGAGATCGCCTCCGGCACCGGCGAGGTCGGACGGGAGATCAAGGACCTCGCCGAGATGAACCGCCTGTTCACGGCATGGGTCGAACAGACCTACCACCGGCGGGTGCACTCCGAGACGAAGATGCCGCCGCTGGAACGCTGGATGGCCGGCGCCCCCTTCCCGGTCCCGGCCCCGGCCGACCTGGCCGAGGCTTTCCGCTGGTCCGAATACCGCAGCGTCGGCAAGACCGCAACGGTGTCCTTGCACGGCAACCGCTACCAGGTCGACCCACACCTGGCCGGCCGCAAGGTCGAGCTCGTCTTCGACCCGTTCGACCTGACCTTCCTGCGGGTCCGCGTCGACGGGCAGGACGCGGGCACCGCCCTGCCGTTCCAGATCACCCGGCACTCCCACCCCAAGGCCCGTCCCGAGGTCCCGGCCGACGAGCCCAGGCCCACGACCGGCATCGACTACCTCGGCCTGATCGACGCCGCGCACTCGGCCGAGCTCGGAGAAAAGATCAACTACGCGGCCCTGGGCTGGGACGGCCCCGCCAGCGTCGACCTGACCGGCACAAACGACGATGCCGCAACTTCCTGATCCGGCAGGGCTCGCGGTGTTCCTGACCGAACTGCACGGCTTCTTCGAAGCCTGCGACCAGGACGTCGACGCCGCCCTGGCCAGGCACTTCGGCGAGGACACCGCCCCCGACTGGATCATCGCCGTCCTGGAACTGGTCATCGAAAGCCTCACCGGCCGCCCCATGACACCCGTCCCCACCAGCGAACTTTCCGGAGCACACACGTGATTGAGAAACTCCAGGCCCACTACGGATTCGAGCGCATGCCCTTCGGCCGGAACCTTTCGCCCGGCATGCTCCACCGGCACGACTCCCACAACCAGGCCGTCGCCCGGATCTCCTGGTGCATCGCGGAGCGGTCCATCGGCGTGGTCACCGGCGAGGTCGGCGCCGGCAAGACCGTCTCGGTCCGCACCACCCTGGACGCACTCGACCCCTCGAAATACACCGTCATATACCTCCCGAACCCGTTGATCGGGGTCCGCGGCATCCACGAAGAGATCGTCAACTCCTTCGGCCAGACCCCCTCCCATCTCGGTTCCCGCCTGACCGTTCAGACCGGCAAGGCCCTGATGGCCGAGCGTGAGGAACGCGGGCGCACCCCTGTCCTGGTCCTGGACGAGGCCCACCTTCTGTCCTACGAACAGCTGGAAACGGTGCGGATGCTGACCAACCAGGGCATGGACCAGGACTCGCCGCTGTCCTGCCTGCTGGTCGGCCAGCCGACCCTGCGGCGGACCATGAAACTCGCCGTCCTGGCCGCCCTCGAACAGCGGACCGCCCTGCGCTACACGATGCCGGGCATGACGTCGGCCGAGACCACCAGCTACGTCGCCCACCACCTCAAACTCGTCGGCCGGCCGGACCAGCTGTTCACCGAGGACGCCCTGGCCCTGATCCACACCACCTCGCGGGGCTACCCCAGAGCGGTCAACAACCTTGCCCTGCAAGCCCTGGTCGCCGCGTTCGCCACCGGCAAGAACCTCGTCGACGAGGCCGCGGCCCGCGCAGCCGTCAGCGAGGTGGTCGACTGACCGTCCGGCACCTTGCCGACGAAAACGACACCTCACCGACGACCGCCCCGCTGGGACCGCCCCAGCGGGGCGTCGCCGTCCTGGTTCGTCGGCACCGTGAACGCCGCCTTCGTCGGCATTTTCAGCGTCGGGCAACAC
>NZ_JAPVLS010000211.1:3201-3621 GCF_027158125.1 Streptomyces sp. H39-C1 | reverse complement strand
CCCACACACGCCCTAGACGATCGCGCAATTGACCACGGCGAAGTCGGCTTCGTCGTGGCCCCGGGCAGCGTGAAGGCGCGTCGTCTGCCATCCTTGTGCCACCGCCTGCACCAGCGCGGCCGAAGAGGCCGCCCCGCACGCAACTGAGGTCGCCGACCGCTGGCACCTGCTGTAGAACCTGTCCTCATGTGTTGCGCAAGCCGGGCACACCCGCGCGGTACGTGATGCCGGTGCCGGCCGGGTGGCGGAGGGCGGGGTGTTGTCACCGGGTGCCCGGCTCTCATGGAGATCGGCCGCCTCGTACGCGCTGCAGACGGTGACATAGCTCTGGAGGGCATCCCCGGCTGTCGCGCTGATGCTCCAGAGGTCGGACCCCAGCAGGACGCCGCAACCGCGTGGCTGTGGGCGGCTTCGGCTTCG
>NZ_JAPVLS010000211.1:0-3191 GCF_027158125.1 Streptomyces sp. H39-C1 | reverse complement strand
TTCGGCCGCCCGATTCCCAGACCAATCCGCCACGCCCTCGGCTCCGAAGCAACTGTTAGAGGCTCGATTCGATGCGCCCCGGACCCCGGCGTCGGCTTCGTCCCGTCACTGACTCCGGCAAGCGGCGCACCCGACCACGCGGTTCCGTTCCCACCGGAATGGAGAGGTGGTGATCACCTGGGCACCGCTTGTCCGAGAGTCATCGGAAGTCTGAGTTCCACCACGCAGTTGGAGGAGAGCACGATGACGAAGAAGACCACGACCAGGGTCCTGGCCATGGCGGCCCCAGTGGCGTTTCTGGCGATACCGCTGGCTTTCACCGCCTCGACGGCGAGCGCGCAATCGAGCGACAGCACCACGTACATGGCGACGCTGAATCCGATCAACCACGCCAGCGGCTCAGGCATGCTGATGCTGAAGCTGACCGGTTCGCAGGCCGTGATCACCGAGGACGTGAAGGGGCTGGCCGGGGCGTTCATGAAAGCCCCGTTCCCGCACGTGCAGCACATCCACATCAACGGGATGGGCATGTGCCCGGACACCTCCGCGGACAAGAACGGCGACGGTGTCATCAGCACCACCGAGGGCGGCCCGGCATATGGGGCGATCGGCACCACGCTGGGCCTGACCGGCGACACCAGTCCGGCGGCCGGTACGGACATCAAGATCGCGCCGTCCGGTGCAGGCTTCCATTACTCCCGCACCATCACCCTGGACGCGGCGTCCGTGGCCTCGGTCAAGGCCGGCAAGGCCGTCATCGTGGTCCACGGACTTGACCCGACGACGCTGAGCGCTAAGGCTCAGGGTGAGCCCAGCGAGCTCGTGCCGTCGCTGCCGCTGGCCGCGACCTCCCCGGCGCTGTGCGGGCCGCTGGCCGTCTCGCAGATGACCACGGTTCCCGGTGGTGGAGTAAATACCGGCGGCGGTGGGACCTCCGGTGTTCAGGACCCGTGGCTGATCGCAGCCGGGGCGGGCCTGACAGCAGCCGCTGGCGGCGCCCTGGTCCTGCGTCGACGGACCAGCGCGGAGAAGTAGCCGGTCATGTCGTGGTTGACACGACTGTTCGGTAGTGGCCGCCGGCGCCTGCTGGCGTCGGCGGCCGCCGTCCTGCTGCTCGCGGCAGCAGGGACCCTGGCCCTCTCAATCTCCCACCAGCACCACGCCCCCCAGCCTCCGGCATCGGCCGGCCTACCGGTTACTGGCCTGCCGGCTCCGAACCCGGCAAGGACACCAGCGGCCGCCGGCAGCACGTCCAGCATTCCAGCAGCACCCGCGCAGCCCTCGCCGGCGGCCCCAACCGCCCCGGCGGTGAAGCCCATCGCGATCAGCAGCCCGGCGATCGGCGTGCACCATACGCTGCTGAGCCTCGGCCAGAATTCCGACGGCACCCTGGAGGTACCGCCGATGTCCGACGTCTCCGCCCCCGGCTGGTACCGGAACTCCCCGGCCCCTGGCCAGGTGGGACCGGCGGTCATCCTGGGGCACATCGATGGCACCACCGGAGCCAAGGGCGTCTTCTACGCACTGGGCGCACTGCGTCCCGGCGACAGCGTCAGCGTCACCCGCAGCGACCGCACCGTAGCCGTCTTCCGGATCGACGGCGTCAACCAATACCGCAAAGACGCCTTCCCCACCCTGACCGTCTACGGCAACACCACCAACCCCCAGCTCCGGCTGATCACCTGCGGCGGTCCCTTCGACCACGCCACCCAGCACTACCTGGACAACACCGTCGCCTACGCCACCCTCACCGGCACCCACCGGGCCTAATCGCACCGCCACGAGGAGGAGACGATGAACACCCACGAACCAACCGTCAGCGCAGCCGGGCCGCACACTGGACGGCGGAGCAGCCGCCTGCGCACCCTCGCCTCCGCCGCGCTGCTCGCGGCTGTAGCTGGGGGTTGTGCCTCGGGCCATGCCGTCACCCCGACCGCGCGCGACGCGGCCGCGTCCACCAGAAGCTCGACGTCCCCTGACACCTCCCGGCCGCCAGGGACGCAGATGCCTGGCATGACGCAGGCCGACGCACCGTCGGCGTCCGCGCTGATGGTGTGCGGACCTGAGATCAGCAACGACGTCACGAAGATCCTGGCGCCCGCGCGGGTGCCGACCACGAGCAGCACCTGGACCGATCACCTCTACACCTGCACGTATCACCTGCCGGCCGGCCTGCTGGTGCTGTCGGTGAAGGAATCACCGGACGCCGCGTCCGCGACCGCCTACTTCGAAACCGTACGCAAGCAAATGGGCACCACCACGCAGCTGACCGTCGCCCAGGGCCTGGGCAACCCCGGCTATGAGTCCGCACGCGGGACGGTCGTCATCCTCAAGGATGGCAAGACCCTTCGCGTCGACGCCACCGGCATGCCGACCGCCTCCGGACCGCACCAGCTCTCCCGGGCCGACCTGGCCTACGAGATCGCCAGCGACATCCTCGGCTGTTGGAGCGAATAGCCGAGGAAGCCAACGGCCACGCAACAGCGGGGCCCCGACGCAGGCTGACCCGTTGCATCAAGCGGTGGCCGTCATAAGAGAGGAGGAGCTCTGAGTTGTTCAGACACCGCCTGCCCTCCCGCAGAGGCAAGACACCCGGGTTGCACAGGTGACTGCGCGCTTCACAGACAAGGTCATGACATGTCCAGATTCCCGGCCCGAGTCGCACTCCCGTCAGCAGTGCTCCTGCTGGCCGCAGCCGGCTGCTCCTCGACAGCCACCCAATCCACGCCGCCCCCCGCAACGGCCCCAAGTACACAGAGCGCTCCCAGCAACCCGGCCGCCCCGAGTCCGCCGCCCGCTGCGGCGGCAGCGCAGATCGTGATCGACAACTTCGCCTTCAGCCCGGCGCACCTGACCGTGCGCCCCGGGAAGACCGTCACCGTGGTCAACCACGACTCCACCACGCACACCCTCACCGCGAACCCCGGCAGCAGCGCCTTCGACACCGGCCCCATCAACCCGGGCAAGTCGGCGACGTTCACCGCCCCGGCCACCGCCGGCACCTACCCGTACGTCTGCACCATCCACGCATCCATGCACGGCACACTGACGGTCGGGTAAGGAGGGGGCCTCCCCCAAGGCCGGGTAGTTAGCGTTTTCGCAGGTCACGCAAGTGCCTGGAAGGTTTCTCGACGTAGTGCAACGGAGCTCGTTGGTACAGGCAGTCGTCCAAGACAGCTTGTTGCCGAAGG
>NZ_JAPVLS010000210.1:0-3668 GCF_027158125.1 Streptomyces sp. H39-C1 | reverse complement strand
CGCTCAGCGCCGCGAGCGACAGCGCGGCGCTGCCGGCGAGCACCAGGACCACGGCGGCGCGCACGGGCACCTTGCGGACGGCCCACACGGCTGCGGCGAACAGCACCCAGGCGGCGGCGTACCAGTAGAGAAGGTGCCGCGGGTGCGCTTCGGAACCTCCGATGCGGATGGTGACGGCGACGACGGCGGTCAGCGCGGCGACGAGGACTGAGGTGCATACGGTGCGGACTCCCACACCGTCCACCGTGGCAGGTGGAAGCGCCCGGCGGGTTCCTGCCGGGCCCCGCGTCCGCAATCCGTAAGGTCTCGGCGGCGCGTCCGCATTCCGTAAGGAGTCGCCTCCCCTGCCGGAGCCCTGGTCGGGGGTGTGATGGAGGCATGCAGAATCCATCAGACGGGGAGCGTCCCCCGAAGCCTCCGAGCCCCCGGAGCGACCCGCCGAAGAGCTCTCAGGGCAGCGCGCCGAGCACCCCGCCGGGGCCGGGTGCCCCGCCGAGCCGCCCGCCCGTTCCTCCCCGCGCGCGGCTCGCGCTCCCCGATCCGCCGGCGTGGCTGCGCCGCGGCCCGCTCCGCGAGGGGGCGTTCACCGGGCGGCTGCACGACGCGCGGACGGCCACGGTCGTCGGCCGCGCGCTGGGCGCGGCCATCGCGGTGTGCTTCGTGACCGGCCTCGTCAGTCACTATCTGCAGCATCCGCCGGACTGGGCGGCGGACCGGCTGCCCAGCCGTCCGTCGTGGGGCTACCGGCTCACCCAGGGGCTGCACGTGGCGACCGGCATCGCGGCGATCCCGCTGCTGTTCGCGAAGTTGTGGACGGTGTACCCGCGGCTCTTCGCCTGGCCGCCGGCCCGGTCGGTGGGCAAGGCGCTGGAGCGGCTGTCGATCGCGGTGCTGGTCGGGACGGTGCTGCTGCAGTTGCTCACCGGGCTGCTGAACACGCTGCAGTGGTACCCGTGGCCGTGGAACTTCGTGCCCGTGCACTGGGCGCTGGCCTGGGTCGCGATCGGCGCGCTGCTGCTGCATCTGGCGGTGAAGGCACCCGTCATCGCGGCGCACTGGTCGCGGCGTTCGGGCGGCACCGTGGAACTGCCTGCCGCGGACGGGCCGGACCGGCGGGCGTTCGTACTGGGGGTCGGCGCGGCGGTCGGTGCGGTCACGCTGACGACCGTCGGGCAGTCCTTCACCCCGCTGAAGGACTTCGACCTGCTCGCGCCACGGCATCCGGACCACGGCCCGCAGGGACTGCCCGTCAACAAGACCGCGGCCGCGGCCGGGATCACCGCCGCGCGGCTGGCGGACTGGCGGCTGCGGGTCGCCGGGCCGAACCCGTACGAGCTGACGCTGCCCGAACTGCGCGCCCTCGAGCAGCACGCCTCGCTGCTGCCGATCGCCTGCGTCGAGGGCTGGAGCAAGAGCGCGCACTGGGAGGGCGTGCGGGTGCGCGATCTGCTGGACCGGGCGGGCGCCCCGCGCGGGGCGCGGATCAGGGTGGTGTCCCTGCAACAGGGCGGCGCCTACTCGGTGATGGAGATGGGCGCCACGTACGCACGCGATCCGCTGACGCTGCTGGCGCTGACGCTGAACGGCGCGCCGCTCTCCGTCGACCACGGCTTCCCGGCCCGGATCATCGCGCCGAACCGGCCGGGCGTGCTGCAGACGAAGTGGGTATCCCGGCTGGAGGTGCTGGCATGAAGGCGCGTATCGCGCTCGGCGCGGTGGGTGTGGCGGCGATGGGGCTGGGCGCCGTACAGCTGTTCACGAACCGTGCGGTGAAGGCGCCGGTCGAGGTGCTGTTCTGGCTGGCCGGTGCCATCGTGCTGCACGACGCGGTGCTGACGCCGGTGGTCCTGGCCGTCGGCGCGGTGCTGTCCCGGTGGCTGCCGCCGCACATCCGGCGGCCGGTGCGCGCCGGGTTGATCACCGCCGCGTGCCTGACCGCCGTGGCGTTGCCGTTCCTGCTGCGGCCGACCGCGAAGTCCAACCCGTCGGTGCTTCCGCTGGACTATCCCCGCAACACGCTGATCGTGCTGGGGGCGGTGGCCGTGCTCACCGCGCTGGCAGCCGGATGGGCGGCGCTGCGCCGATTTCGATCTCTTCCCAAAAACTAATGCATAGAGAACCTCTCAAGCATTAGCATGTGTGTGTCGGTGGGACAGTCCCACCGACACACACGGGAGGCACGCGCGATGACGGCTCTGGAACTTCCCCGGGTGGCACACCGGTTCGTCGAGGTGGACGGCGTACGAGTCTTCTACCGCGAGGCCGGCGACCCGGACGCCCCGACCCTGCTCCTGCTGCACGGCTTCCCGTCCGCCTCGCACCAGTACCGGCGGCTCATCGACGCGCTCGGCGGCCGGTACCACCTGATCGCCCCCGACTACCCGGGCTTCGGGCACAGCGACGCGCCGGCCTCCCTCACCTACACCTTCGACCTGCTCGCCGATGTCGTGGAAGGCTTCTGCGAGGCCCTCGGCCTGCACCGCTTCACGCTCTACGCCTTCGACTTCGGCTCCCCGGCCGGCTTCCGCCTCGCCGCCCGCCACCCGGAGTGGATCGCGGGGCTCGTGGTGCAGAACGGCAACGCGTACGAGGAGGGGCTCAGCCCGATAGCGCGCGCCTTCGTGGCCGAGCGTCCCGAGGACGAGGGATCCGAGGAGCGGCTGCGCCAGATGCTGACCCCCGCCTTCACCCGCAGCCAGTACGAGGGCGGCACGACCGACGCGTCCACGGTGCCCCCCGAGAGCTGGCTCCTCGACCAGCACTTCCTCGACCTGCCGGGGCGCGATGTGATCCAGCTCCAGCTGGCCTACGACTACCGCAGCAACGTCGAGCTGTACCCGCAGTGGCAGGCCTGGCTGCGCAAGCACCAGCCGCCGACGCTGGTGCTGTGGGGGAACCGCGACGCCATCTTCGTGGAGGCCGGAGCGCACGCGTTCCTGCGCGATGTGCCGGACGCCGAGGTGCACTCCTTCGACACCGGGCACTTCGCGCTGGAGGAGTGCGTCGGGGAGATCGCACCGCTGATCGCCGACTTCCTGGACCGTACGTGGGCGTGAGCCCCGACGCGGGCGCGGTCCCTGGCCACGGGGCTCAGCAGCGCCACAGCTCCGCGAAGTGGCGGCCGTCCACGGACCACTCCTCGATCGTCGTCCAGCCCGTGCCGTCGGCGGCGGATCGCAGCGCGGCCGCGCCCAGCCGGGCCCAGGGGAAGTCGCGGCCGTACCGGCCCCGGCCGTCCTCCACCCGTACGGTGAAGCGCTCGTCGACGTCGTAGGCCGCGGCCTCGACGAGCAACCGGCCACCGGGGGCGACCAGTTCGCCCACCCGTGCGAGTAGCGCCCGCGCGTCGCCACCGATGCCGACATTGCCGTCGATCAGCAGCGCGGTACCCCAGCGGCCTTCGGCGGGCAGCCGGTCGAAGACCGACCGGCACAGCACCGCTCCCCCGATGTCCCGGGTGCGGGCCACGGCCGCCGGGCTGACGTCCACGCCGAGGGCCGGTACTCCGGTGGCCGCGATCGCCGCCACCAGCCGGCCGGGCCCGCAGCCGATGTCGAGCACCGGGCCGCGCCGGCACCGGAACAGCAGCGCGGTGTCGGCGGCGTCCGGCGCCGCGCACCACCGCTCCACGTCCAGGGGCAGCAGCCAGCCGTCCGCCCTGCGCAGGA
>NZ_JAPVLS010000020.1:16486-120633 GCF_027158125.1 Streptomyces sp. H39-C1 | reverse complement strand
TCGGACGGCAGGTTCCGCGGGGCTCTGCCCGCGGCCACGTCGCGGCTCAGGTCGGGCGCGTCCTGGCGGGCGGTGCGGCCGCTGCCGCGGTAGCCGACCCAGTCGGCGAACCCCTCGGTGAGCCACAGCGGGGTGGTCGCGGTGGTGGCGGCGCGGGTCGCGACATGGGTCGTCTCGTGGGTGAGCACGACCTGGCGGCCGAACGCGGAAAGCTCCCCGAACGCCTCGGGGTTGATGATCACGCGGTCGGCCGGCGCCCCGGAGGATCCGCCGAGTTCGCCGGTGGTGACGGCGGCGATGCCACGGTAGGTGTCGGGGGCCCCGTGCAGCAGCGCGGCCATCCGCGCCAGCGAGGACGGCGCTTCGACGACGACGCGCCCGCTCCAGCCGTTCCCCCAGGCCCGCCCCACCGCGGGCACCGCACGGTCGGCGGCGTCGGCGTAGGTCCGCAGCGCCGCGGGCCCGTCCGTCCCGAGCACGAGGCTGTGCGCTCCGCGCACCACCCGCACCGGGCCCTGGTCCCACAACTGCTGGGCGTCGTGCCGGTCCCCGGCGACGTACCAGCGGCCGCCGCGCCGGACGAACGTCAGATCGGCGTCCGAGGTGACCGCCGAGGTGTCGTACCCGGTCAGCCGGTAGCCGACCTGGACCCGCGCCAGAGCCCGGTCACTGCCACCACCACCGGCGTCGGCACCGACACCCGTCACCCGGTACGACCACGAGTCGAGCGGCACCAGCGCCAGGTTCCGGAACACCTGCCGCTGCCGGTCCCGGAATCCCGGGTCGACGTCCGCGAGGAACGCCGTCTCGTCGTGGTGCAGCAGCGCCGCCGCATGCCGGTCGAGCACCGACTGGACGGCGGGAACGCCCGGGCCCGCGGGGACGACGGCAGCACCGCTCCCGCCACCGCCGCACCCGGTGAGCAGCGCCGGCAGGGTCAGCACGACGAGAACCACCGCGCGCCACAGCGCGGCGGTCCCGGGTCGCGTGCGCGCTGCCGCCATACGCCCGATCGTACGGGCGCCGCCCCGTGGCCCGGGTCAGGGCCGGGTGGCCGACGGGCAGGTCAGGGCCGGGTGACCGCGGAGATCGGCATCATGTTGACCGGGTCGTAGCGCACCCGCGCGCCCGGGTACGGGGCGTGCACCACCCGGCCGCCGCCGACGTACATCCCCACATGGCTCGCGTTGTCCCGGTAGATCACCAGGTCGCCGGGGCGGGCCTGGTCGAGCGGGACCTGGTGGCCGGCGTGCTTCTGCTCCTGCGAGGTCCGCGGCAGCGACACCCCGGCCTTCCGGTAGGAGTACTGCATGAGGCCGGAACAGTCGAAGGACGACGGGCCCGTGCTGCCCCACACATAGGGCGAGCCGATCGCCGCCCGCGCGGCGGCCACGGCCATCGCGGCGCGGGACGAGGAGGCCGGCAGATCCGGCATGTCGGGTACGGAACGGCTGGAGCGCGACGTCCGGTCGTCCAGGCCGCGGACGAATCCGGCGCGCTGCGCGGCCGGCATCTGGTTGAGGAGCCGTTGCGCCGCGCCGAGTTTGCCCTGCACGCTGCGCTTGCGGTCCTTCATCGTGGACCTGGCGCGTTCCAGGTCGGCCAGCTTGGCCGCCGCCATCGAACGCTTCTGCTCCAGCGAGCGCTGTGCTTCCTGCAGTTGCGCCAGATCGGCGGCCTGGTGGTTGCTGATCCGCTCCAGCGCCTCGGCCCGGTCGAGATAGCTGTCGGGATCGGAGGAGAGCATGAGGGCCATCGTCGGGTCGATGCCGCCGCTGCGGTACTGGGCCCCGGCGATCGCGCCGAGGTCGTCCCGCATCCGGTTGACCCGCTCCTGGCCCCGGGCGGCCTGGTCCTGGAGGGAGGCCACCTCGTGCCGCAGCCGGGTGGCGCGCTCCTGCGCCGCGTTGTACTGCTCGGTGGCCTGTTCGGCCTGCTGGTAGAGCCGTCCCACCCGGGACGACGTGTCGGTCGCGGGACCCGCCGGGTCGGCGGCCGCGACCTGGGCCGCCGCGCCTCCGGAGAGCGCCGCCGCGGCGGCCGCCGCGGAGAGCACGGTGACGCGGGAGGTGCGGGTGAAGCCGGGTTGCGGGGACCGCCGATGTGTTGCCACGGCTGAGACAGTAGTCAGACCATCACGCTGAGTTCAAAGACCGCGCGGCCGTGACGGGCGGGCGGCCTTCTCGATGCCCAGGTCACTGCCGCTCGGCCGTCAGCGGTCACCCTCCGATATCACTCGAATGAACCACGCCGCCGGCCGGAGGAGACATGATTCCGGCCGGGCGGGAGAGTGCCGGGAGAACGAACCGGATCAGATCCGTACGCCGAACTGGAACGGCATGTTGCCGATCGCCTCGTAGCGCACGTACGCACCCGGCTTGGGAGCGTGCAGCACCATGCCGTTGCCGGCGTAGAAGCCGACGTGGTGGCGGTCGCCGAAGAAGATGACCAGGTCGCCGGGGGCCAGCTGGCTCATCGTCAGGTGGGTGCCGTAGTTGGCCTGGTCCTGGGACATCCGGGGGATGTTGACACCCGCCTGCGCGTAGGACCACATGGTGAGGCCGGAGCAGTCGAAGGTGTTGGGACCCGTCTTCGCCCACTCGTACGGCATGCCGATCCTGGTCTTCGCGGCGGCGAGCGCGGCGGCGGCACGCTGCGAGGGCGCGGGAACGTCGCCCAGGTTGGGCCGCTCGTTGCTGCGGCTCGCGCGGGCGTCCTGGTCCGCGATGGCCGCACGCTGCTGCGCGGTCAGCGAGTTGAGCACCTTCTGGGCCGCGGCGAGCTTGCTCTGGGCCGCGTTCTTCTGCTTGCCGAGTTCGGTGCGGGCGCTCTCCAGCGAGGCCATCTTGGTGGTGGCCTCGGCGCGCTGCTGGTCCAGGGTGCGCTTGACTTCCTGGATCTGCTTGAGCGACTCGGCCTGCTGGGCGCTCACCTGGTCCATCATGGATGCCTGGGACAGGTAGGTGTCCGGGTCCGCCGACAGGAAGAGCTGGAGCGTCGGGTCGATGCCGCCGGTGCGGTACTGGGCACTGGCCATCGCGCCGAGGCCGTCGCGCAGGGTGTTGAGCGTGCCCTGTTCGCGCGCCACCCGGTCCTGGAGGTCGCCGACCTCCTTCTGCAGCTTGCCCTGCTGCTCCTTGGCCCCGTTGTACTTCTCGGTGGCCTGCTCCGCCTCGTCGTACAACTTGTCGACCTGGGACTTGACGTCCTTGATGTCGGGCTTGGCGGGGGCGGCGTTCGCGGCCTGGGAAGTGAGGGCGACGGCTGCGGCAGCGGTAGCGGTGAGTACGGTCACCCGCATGCGGCTTGTCGGCTTGGGACGACGGTGGGACGCCACGAAGGCGAGCTCCTTCTTCCTTCAGCCGCCTACCCGGTTGGTCGGCGGTCCCCCCTGCGCCCGGTCGTTCGGCCGCTGGACCCACGGTTTTCGTGGTGCGGCTTGATCGACGGCGCGGAGGTTCGAGCCCCGACCATAGTGACCTTCCTGTGATCGGTTCAAATCCTTGTAGGTAAAACTTCGATCGCGACACGTTTTCTTTACGAAGATCGAACGTGCAGTAGTGTTCATCTGACGCTGAGTTGATCGCAGATGCGCATAAGGGACACCGGAGTGCGAGGCACACCGGTAAGGGAGCGGACCGGAGTTCAGCCGCGCGCGAGCCGCCTGAGGAGCAGCGTCGAAGCGACGGGCCGCGCACCGGCCTTGGCGACGCCGTCGGCGACCTCACGGTCCGCGGAGACCACCACGACGACCCGCCCCGGCGGTTCCGCCCGGACCAGGCGGCGGATCAACTCGTCGGCGGTCTCGCCCGCCTTGCTGAACATCACCCGCACCCCGCGCGGCGGCGCCAGCAGCACCGGGGCGTCCAGATCGGCCCCGTCGAAGACACAGGTGACCTCGGCGCCGCTCTGCGCCGCCAGCACCGCGAGGCCGCCGAGCAGCCGCAGCCGCTGCTTCTCCAACGGCAGGGACGGATAACCCGTCTTGGTGACGTTGTAGCCGTCGATCACCAGGTGCGCCTGCGGGAGGGCCAGCAACTGGTCGAGCAGGGCCGGGTCGTTCTCGGACAGGGCGCGCTGCGCGATGTCCTTGGGGCTGATCGTGCCGGGCGCGACCGCTTCGACGGTGTCGGCCGGCCGGACGCCCATGGTGTCGCGCGGTGGCAGCGCCAGCTCGCGGCGCAGCCCGGTGGCCGCGTCCAGCACGGTGTCCAGCAACAGCCGCAGCCGTACGCCCTCGGCGCTGCGGCCCTCGCGCACGGACCTGCGGCCCGCCTCCAGAGCGGCCTCGGCCTCGGTGACGCGGGTCCTGAGCCGGCGTGCCTCGTTCTCGGCGGCGGCCTTGTCCGCGGCGGCCGCGGCCCGGACCTCCTCCAGCTCGGTCTCCACCTTGCGCAGCGCCGCCTCGGCACGCTTCATGTCGCTGACCGCGCTGCGCAGCCTGCGCTGCGTCGTGTCGATCTCCCTGCGGGCAGCCTCCAGCTCGCCGCGGCCGCGGGCGGCCTCGTCACGGGCCTGCAGCTGGAAATCGGCCAGCTCGTCCCTGAGCTGCTGCAGTTCGCGGGTGGTCTCGCCGTCGGCCCGTTCGGCCAGCGCGCGCTGCGCCTCCTCGCCGGCGGTCGCGACGATCTTGGCCCAGCCGGCCGGGCGCAGCAGATAGGCGGCGGCGGCCACGTCGAGCGGGTCCGCGGCGGGCGGCGGGGTGCCCGCCTCCAGCGCCTCGGCCAGCTCCGGCTGGGACTCACGCAGCCGGGCGGCGATCTTCTGCCGGAAGGCGGGATCGGTCTCCAGGGCGGTGGCCAGCGCGGTCGCCGCGAACTTGGCGCGCCGCGACGGGGTGAACCGGGCATAGGGCCGCAGCGGGGACGGCAGTTCGGCGAGGGTGAGGCCGCCGAAGGCATCAGCGGCTATCGTCACGACCCGGTGCCGCACGCCTTCGGGCAGCGGTCGGTCCAGGGCCGGCTCGGCCGCCTCGTCGGCGCCCCTGCTCTCGGCCTGCGGGTGCCCGCCGGTCCCATCCACCAGTCACTCCCGTCCAGTGCTGTCGGCGCCTCCCCGGCCCCCTTCGATCCCTCCGGCCGCCGCCGTACAAGTCCATTGTCGCCGTACAGGGTCAACCCTGCGTCGAATCCGCTTCCGCTTCGACACCGGCGTCGGCGCCGCCCTCGGCTCCCGCACTGGGCCGGTCGACCAACTCGACCTGGTCGGCCGCGTTGCACCAGCGGCAGCGCACCGACTCCACGGTCTCGCTGAGCACCTCGGTCTCCTCGACCTTCGCCTCACCGGCGAGGTCCAGGTGGACGTACTCCACGACCTTCGTCGATCGCGTGACATCGAACCGGGTCAGATTGCCGCACAGCGTGCAGCGCCACCGGGTCGTCGCGGTCGGCAGGGGAACCGGCATCGGGCGGACACCTCTTTCGGGACTTTCGGGTCGGCACGTGGCGTACGCGCGCGTTCCGGTTACCCTACGGCCTCCACGGCGGGCGGCGCTGCGGCGAGGCGCCCCCTGACCGATACGCCTGTTCCGTCATGATCGATACATGGTCATCCCGGTCTACGACAAGAACCCGGTCCGCCGCACTCCCGTGGTGACGTACGCCTTGATCGCCCTGTGCGTGGTCGTGTTCCTGCTGGGTCCGATCTCGGGGTTCAACCCCTCCTACGGCACGGGTGACCAGCTCCAGTGCGCCCAGGCGGTGTATTTCGACCGCTGGGGAGTCATCCCCGCCGAACTGTTCCACGGGCAGCTGCCGCTGGACCGGCTGGGGCTGCCCGCCGGCTGCCCGGCCCCGCACACGTTCACCAAAATGACATTTCCGTCGGTGCTCACCGCGATGTTCGTCCATGGAAGTTGGCTGCATCTGATCGGCAACATGCTGTTTTTGTACGTCTTCGGCGACAACGTCGAGAGCCGCATGGGCCGCTTCCGCTATCTGCTGTTCTTTCTGGCCGCCGGATACCTCGCCACGTACGGCTTCGCGCTCGCCAGCGCCGACTCGACGCAGACCCTGGTCGGCGCCTCCGGCGCCATCTCCGGGGCGCTCGGGGCGTATCTCTACCTCTATCCCAAGGCGCGGGTGACGAGCCTGTTCCCGTTCCTCTTCTTCGTCCCGCTGCGCTTCCCGGCCTGGATGGTCCTCGGCTTCTGGTTCGCGCTGCAGTGGCTGGCCGCCCAGACCAGCCAGTCGGGTCCCGGGGTCGCCTATCTGGCCCACGTGGTGGGCTTTGTCTTCGGCTTCCTGGCCGCCGTGGTGTGCTTCCGCCGAAGCCCTAAGCTGGAGACCGCAGCCAGGGCGACCCAAGGAGACCTACAGCCGTGATCACCGCGATCGTGCTCATCAAGACCAGCGTCGACCGGATCCCCGAGATCGCCGAGGCGATCGCCGCCCTGGACAGCGTCAGCGAGGTCTATTCGGTCACCGGGACGTACGACCTGGTCGCCATGGTCCGGGTCTCCCGGCACGACGACCTCGCGGACATCATCCCGGGCCGGATCAGCAAGATCCCCGGCGTCGAGGCCACCGACACGCATGTCGCGTTCCGCACGTACTCCCAGCACGACCTGGAGGCGGCCTTCGCGATCGGCCTCGAAGGCTGACGCGGCCGGCCGCCGCCCGGCGTATCCGGCCGCTCAGTCGCGGGCGGGCACGCAGCGGCCGTCCTCGGTGCGGTAGTTCCACTTGGCGCCGTCCCTGACGAGTTCCGTGACGGCGCCCAGGAAGCGGTCCACGTGCTCGTCCGGCGTGCCCGCCCCGAAGCTCACACGGATCGCGTTGAGCGACTTCTCCCCCGGCTCGGTCTCCGGGGATCCGCACTCGCCCGGCTCGGTCGGCTCGCTGCCCAGCAGGGTGCGGACCAGCGGGTGGGCGCAGAAGAGGCCGTCGCGCACCCCGATGCCGTACTCGGCGGACAGCGCGGCGGCGAAGTGCGAGCTGTTCCAGCCGTCCACGACGAACGAGATGACACCGACCCGGGGCGCGTCGTCGCCGAACAGCGACAGCACCCGGACCTCCGGCACCCCGGCCAGTCCGGCGCGGACCCGGGTGACCAGGCCCTGCTCCCGCTCCACGAGCGAGTCGAAGCCCGCCTCGGTCAGCGCCCGGCAGGCCGAGGCGATCGAGTACACGCCGATGACGTTCGGCGATCCGGCCTCGTGCCGGGCCGCGGTGGTGTGCCACTCGACGTCCACCCCGCCGTCGGCACGCCGCGCGACCTTGCGGCTCGCGCCGCCGCCCGCCAGGTACGGCTCGGCCTCCTGCAGCCAGTCCGCCCGGCCGGCCAGCACGCCGGAGCCGAACGGGGCGTAGAGCTTGTGCCCGGAGAACGCCACCCAGTCCACGTCCAGCTCCGCGATGTCCACCGGGTGGTGCGGGGCGAGCTGCGCGGCGTCCAGCACGATGCGGGCGCCGTGCGCGTGCGCCGCGTCGGCCAGCTCACGGACCGGCCACAGCTCACCGGTGACGTTCGAGGCGCCGGTCACGCACACGAGCGCGGGGCCGTAGGGGTCGCGCTGCGCGAGCGCCGCCTCCAGCGAGGCGACGGCCTGCTCGGGGGTGCGGGGCGCGGTCAGGTACGTGACGCGCGCGTCCCGCCACGGCAGCAGCGACGCGTGGTGCTCGGTCTCGAAGACGAAGACCTGGGTGCCGGCCGGGAGCACCGAGGCCAGCAGGTTCAGCGAGTCGGTGGTCGACCGGGTGAAGACCACCTGGTCGCCCTCCCGGCAGCCCAGGAAGTCGGCCACCGTCGCCCTGCTCTGCTCGAACAGGTCGGTGGAGAGCTGCGACAGGTAACCGGCCCCGCGGTGCACGCTGCCGTAGTAGGGCGCGTACGCGGCCACGTCGTCCCAGACCCGCTGCAGCGCGGGCGCGCTGGCCGCGTAGTCCAGGGCCGCGTAGGTGACCTCGCCGCCGGTCACCAGCGGGACCCGGACGTCACGGCCGAGCACTTCGAGGGGAGCGGTGGCCACGGAACCAGGGGTGCAGGTGGAAACGGGGTGCACGGACATGACGGAGCTCCTCAGGGACCTGGACCCCGGAAGCAGTCGCGAAGGGGCCCGCGCTTGCCGTAGACACCTCGCCTACGGCCCGGTCATCACCTGGGGCACCCCGCCACGGACGGAGGGTTGCCGGACAGCAAGCCAGGGCCAAATCGCTGTCACTCGTGACCTGACGAGAAGTATGCCAGCTGTCCTGCCGACGGCAAGCGGCATTCCGCGATACGGACGGTCCTCCGGACGGGCTCGAGGGAAGCCCGCCGTCAGGACGGGCAGGCCTCGTCCCCGTCCGGGAGCGCGGAGAGCCCCCGGACCGGGGAGCGGACAGGGATCCGCCGGACGGGGTGCTGGGGCCTGTCCGGCTGGGCAATGGGCAGTCCAGACGCCGTCCGCCGCAGGGGGTCTCCCCGCCCGAAGGCGGGGGAAGCCTCGTCAGGGCTCCCTCCGGCCGAAGGCCGGGAAAGAGCCGTTCCTCATCCGCCGGAAGGGCGTTACGCGTTGCTCGCCGCGACCCAGCGGTCCAGCGCGATTCTGGCCGCGCCCGAGTCGATGGCCTCGGCGGCGCGGTTGATGCCGTCGGCGATCTGGACCTCCAGGGTGGCGGATCCGGGGTCGAGGGCGACCAGGGCGGCGGCCGAGTTGAGCAGGACCGCGTCGCGGACCGGACCGCGCTCGCCCGCCAGCAGCCGGCGGGCCACCTCGGCGTTGTAGGCGGCGTCCGCGCCGCGCAGGGCCTCGACGGGGACCAGCGGGATCCCGACGTCACGGGGGTCGAACGCGACCTGGTCGACCTTGCCGTCCCGGACCACCCACACCTGGGAGGTCGCGGTGGTGGTCAGCTCGTCCAGCCCGTCGTCGCCGCGGAAGACCAGCGCGGAGGAGCCGCGCTCGGCCAGCACACCCGCCATGATCGGCGCCATCCGGGCGTCGGCGACCCCGGTGGCCTGGGCGCGGACCCGGGCCGGGTTGGTGAGCGGGCCGAGGAAGTTGAACGTGGTCTGGGCGCCGAGCTCCCTGCGGGCCTTGGCCGCGTACCGCAGCGCGGGGTGGAACTTCACCGCGAAACAGAACGTGATGCCCGCTTCCTCGGCGACCTCCACGACCCGCTGCGGGGTGAGCTCCAGATTGACCCCGAGCCGCTCCAGCACGTCGGACGAGCCGCTCTGGGACGACGCGGCGCGGTTGCCGTGCTTGACGACCTTGGCGCCGGTGCCCGCCACGACGATCGCCGACATGGTGGAGATGTTCACCGTCCTGGCGAGGTCACCGCCGGTGCCGACGATGTCCACCGTCCGGCCCGGCACCTCGATGATGTTGGCGTGCGCGTACATCGCCCGGACCAGGCCCGACATCTCGTCGACGGTCTCGCCCTTGGAACGCAGCGCGATGGCGAAGCCGGCGATCTGCACGTCGGTCGCCTCGCCGGTCATGATCTGGTCCATCGCCCAGGCGGTGTCGTCGGCCGTCAGGTCATGGCCGCGCAGCAGCTGGTTCAGTACGCCCGGCCATGAGTGGTTCGCCGAGCTGTCGCCGCCTGCCGGGGTCACAACGCTCATGGTCCACACTCCTGGTGGTCGGGTCGATACTGCGTGCCCAAGCCTATCGGGGGCGGGGCACGGCGAAGGGCCCCGTCCATGTCATGGACGGGGCCCTTCGAGGTTGCCGTCAGCCGGCGCGAGGGATCAGCGGACGATCAGTGGTGGCCGTGGCCACTGGTGATCTCCGCGTGCTCCTCGGGGGTCGGCTTGGGGATCTGGCTGGCCTCGCCGTAGAAGCCGTGCGACAGCTTGGTGCGCAGCTTCGTGATCGGGCCGATCTTGCGTTCCACGCCGTTCTCGTCGACCTCGGGGCCGGCTTCGAGCGGCTTCGGCTGGTCGTGCGCGGTGAGCGTGTGCAGCGCCTCCTGGGAGAGCTGCTCGTGCACCTCGATGAACTCACCGTGCGGCAGCCGCTTGATCAGGCCGGTCTCGCGACCGTGCAGGACCTTGTCGCGGTCGCGGCGCTGGAGGCCGAGGCAGATCCGCTTCGTCGCGATGAACACGAGCACCGGGAGCACGAAGAACCCGATGCGCACGACCCAGGTGATCTGGTTGAGCGACAGGTGGAAGTGCGTCGCCCAGAGGTCGTTGCCGCCACCGACGAGCAGGATGCCGTACCAGCTCAGCCAGGCCGCGCCGAAGCCGGTGCGGACCGGGTGGTTGCGCGGCCGGTCCAGCAGGTGGTGCTCCCGCTTGTCCCCGGTGACCCAGGACTCGACGAACGGGTAGATCGCGATCGCGACGAGTACCAGCGGGAAGATCATCAGCGGGATGAACACACCCAGGGCCAGGGTGTGGCCCCATGCGTTGATCTCCCAACCCGGCATGACACGGATCAGGCCCTCGGAGAAGCCCATGTACCAGTCGGGCTGGGCGCCGGTGGACACCTGGTCCGGCCGGTAGGGGCCCATCGCCCAGATCGGGTTGATCGACGCGATCGAGGCGACCGCCGCGATGACACCGAAGACCAGGAAGAAGAAGCCGCCCGCCTTCGCCATGTACACCGGCAGCAGCGGCATGCCGACGACGTTCTTCTCCGTCTTGCCGGCACCCGGGAACTGGGTGTGCTTGTGGTAGAAGACCAGGATCAGGTGGGCCACCAGCAGACCGGCCATGATGCCCGGCAGCAGCAGGATGTGCACCGAGTAGAAGCGCGGTACGAAGTCGGTGCCGGGGAACTCCCCGCCGAACATGAAGAACGACAGGTACGTGCCCACGACCGGCATGGACAGCACCGCGCCGTCCATGAACCGGACACCGGTGCCCGACAGCAGGTCGTCCGGCAGCGAGTAACCGGTGAACCCGGTGAACATGCCGAGGACCAGCAGCAGGAAGCCGAAGAGCCAGTTGACCTCGCGGGGCTTGCGGAACGCACCCGTGAAGAACACGCGCATCATGTGCACGAGCATCGCGGCCACGAAGATCAGCGCGGCCCAGTGGTGGATCTGGCGGACCAGCAGACCGCCACGCACCTCGAAGCTGATGTGCATCGTCGACGCGAACGCGTCGGACATGCGCTGGCCCTGCAGCGGGGCGTAGGGGCCGTCGTAGACGACCTCGGCCATGCTGGGGTGGAAGAACAGCGTCAGATACACACCCGTGAGGATGAGGATGATGAAGCTGTAGAGGCAGATCTCACCGAGCATGAAGGACCAGTGGTCCGGGAAGATCTTGCGCATGTTGGCCTTGGCCAGGCCGTAGATGCCGAGACGGCCATCCGCCCAGTCGGCGACCCGCTCGCCGGCGGGGGCTTTGCCCCGGCGCTGCGAGTTTTCAGCAGTGGTACTCATCCGCGCTCCCAGAAGCTCGGGCCGACGGGCTCCGTGAAGTCGCCGAGGGCGATGAGGTTGCCCTCCTCGTTCACGCTGATCCGCAGCTGCGGAAGGGCGTGACCGGCAGGGCCGAAGATGACCCGGGCGCCGTCGGACAGGTCGAACGTCGACTGGTGGCACGGGCAGAGGACGTGGTGCGTCTGCTGCTCGTAGAGGCTGATCGGGCAGCCGACGTGCGTGCAGATCTTGGAGAACGCGACGATGCCCTCGTGGGCCCAGTCACGCTCCCGCTTGTCCTTGATGTCGTTCGGCTCGAGCCGGATGATCATCAGGGCGGCCTTGGCGATCTCCTTCTGGAACCGCTCCTGGTTCTCCTCCAGGCCCTCGGGCATGGCGAAGGTGAGCGATCCGACGGGAACGTCCTCGGGCCGGAGCGGCTTGTTGGTGTTCTGGTTGATCAGCACCTTGCCCTTGGACCACAGGGTGTGCCGGAGCTTGTCGCCCGGCAGCGGTCCCAGGTCACGCAGGAGCACGACACCGGAGAGCGGCACCAGGGCCAGCGCGCCGAACATCGTGTTGCGGATCAGCTTCCGGCGGCCGAAGCCGCTCTCCTTCGCGCCCTGCGCGAAGTCGGCCAGCACCTGGGCCTTGACCTCGGGCTCGGCCGAAATCGGGTGACGCTCGGCGGCGTGCTCCTCGTCGGACATCAGCGTGCGGGCCCAGTGGACCGCGCCGGCGCCGATGCAGAAGAGGGCAAGACCCAACGTCAGGCCGAGCGAGAAGTTCAGCGCACTGACGTGGCCGAACGGGAAGACGTAGATGATCTTGTCGACGGGGAAGACCACGAAACAGGCGATGAAGCCGATCGTGGACAGCATCGACAGGAGGAAGAGGAACGCGATGGTGCGTTCCGAGCTCTTCGCGGCACGCTCGTCGATGTCCTGACGGCGGTGCTCGTGGGGCGGAAGGCCGGGGTCGGCGAACGCGTTCTCTCCGCGGACGGCCGGCACGTCGCCCCCGTGAGCGTGTGACGGCTCACTCGGCAGGTTCTCTTCTGACTCTGACATGTCCTGACTCATGACTTCTTGGCCTTCGTGGTCCGGGCCGCAACCCAGATGGCGACAGCGATCATGGCTCCGAGGCCGAAGACCCAGGCGAACAGACCCTCCGAAACCGGTCCGATGCCTCCGAGCTCAAGGCCACCGGGGCTGGGGGTCTTTTCGCCGTTCACGGCGTCGAGGTACGCGATGATGTCCGCCTTCGCGTCCTCCGGCATCGTGGTGTCGGGGAAGGACGGCATGCTCTGCGGGCCGCTCTGCATGGCCTCGTAGGTGTGCTTGGGGTCCACGTCCTCCAGGCTGGGCGCGTACTTGCCGTTGGTCAACGCACCGCCCTTGCCTGTGAAGTTGTGGCACTGCGCGCAGTTCGTGCGGAACAGCTCCCCGCCCCTGGCGGCGTCCGCGCCGTCCGGGCTGTACTGCTCCTTGGTGGGTACCGAGGGACCCGGGCCCAGCGAGGCGATGTACGCGGCGAGCTGGTCGATCTGGGCCTGCGTGTAGATGTTCTTCTTCTTCGGGATCTGCGATCCCGGCTGCTGGGCCGGCATGCGGCCGGTGCCCACCTGGAAGTCGACGGCTGCGGCGCCGACGCCCACCAGGCTCGGGCCGTCGTTCTTACTTCCCTGGCCGGACGTGCCGTGGCAGCTGGAGCAGCCGACGGCGTACAGCTTCTTGCCCTCTTCGATCGCGAGGGACTGGGCTGTGTCGTCAGCCTGCGCCTTCTGCGCCGGCGCGAACGCGGCGTACAGCCCCCCGGTGGCCGCGAGCGCGAGAAGTAGGACGACAAGCGCCGCCAGCGGATGGCGCCGTCGTGCGGAGAGCTTTTTCACGGATTACCCCGGTCAGGATCTGTGTCGATGCTTCTGTCTGTGTCTGTCTGAACGTCGTTCCGGCCCGTGGCCGGCCCGCCGGTTACTTGATCAGGTAGATCGTGGCAAAGAGGCCGATCCAGACGACATCGACGAAGTGCCAGTAGTAGGACACGACGATGGCCGCCGTGGCCTGCTCGTGAGTGAACCTCTTGGCCGCGTACGTTCTGCCGAGAACCAGCAGGAACGCGATCAGACCACCTGTCACGTGCATCCCGTGGAAGCCGGTCGTGAGGTAGAACACCGATCCGTACGGGTCGGACGACAGCGAGAGGCCGTCGTTCTTGACCAGTTCGGTGTACTCGAAGATCTGGCCACCGATGAAGATCGCGCCCATCACGAACGTGAGCATGAACCACGCGCGGAGCTTCTTCACGTCGCCGCGCTCGGCGGCGAACACGCCGAGCTGGCAGGTGAGGGAGGAGAGCACGAGGATCGTCGTGTTCGTCGCCGAGAACGGAACGTTCAACGCCGACGCGTGTTCCTTCCAGAACTCGGCACCCGTCACCGAGCGAAGGGTGAAGTACATCGCGAAGAGGGCCGCGAAGAACATCAGCTCGGAACTCAGCCAGATGATGGTTCCGACGCTGGTGAGGTTCGGCCGGTTGACCGACGGGTGCGCGTGCCCGGTATCTACTGCTGTTGCTGTCGCCACGTCCGACATTATGTCGGTCCCTTATCTCGCGCTCACTCCGGGGGGTGCCATTCGGTGTGTCCGGCCCCGCAGGAGACCCGCGTGGCCTACCGAAGCCGTCCCTCGAAGGAGGGATGACGGAGCATCGGACGGATCTTGTCCTGGGCCGAAGGCTCCTCGCGGAGCTGTTCACGGGAGTAGCATCCGAGCCACTTGACGACGGACTCGACGACGATTCCTCGACGATCAGGAGGCACGATGCGGGCGACTGCCACGGTGCTGGTCTACAGCGACAACGCGAACACCCGGGAGCAGGTCCGGCTCGCCGTCGGGCGCAGGCCGGCGCCCGACCTGCCGCCGGTCGAATTCCTGGAGTGCGCGACACTGCCGGCCGTCCTCACGGAGTTGGAACGGGGCGGCATCGACGCCTGCGTCTTCGACGGTGAGGCGGCTCCCGCGGGGGGCATGGGCGTGTGCCGGCAGGTGAAGGACGAGATCTTCCAGGCGCCGCCGGTGCTGGTGCTGATCGGCCGGCCGCAGGACGCGTGGCTGGCCACCTGGAGCCGGGCCGAGGCGGCGGTGACGCACCCCGTCGACCCGGTGGCGCTTGCGCAGGCCCGGCCAGGGCTGCTGCGCGAGCGCCTCGCGGTGACCGCACCGGCGTAGCCGGACCGGTCAGACCTCGGGACGGAGCCGGGCGGGGGCGGCGGTGTTCTGCACCGCCGCCGCCTTGCCCGGGCTGCCCAGCGCGCTGCCCTTCTTCCACTCGGACCAGTTCAGGTTCCAGTCGCCGAAGCCGTTGTCGAACGGAGTCATCGTCGAGCCCGCGCTGTTGACGACCTGGACGACGTCGCCCATGCGCACCTGGTCGAAGAACCAGTGCGCGTTCTCGGTGCTCATCCCGGTGCAGCCGTGGCTGACGTTGTCGACCCCCTGTGAGCCCTCCGACCAGGGCGCGGCGTGCACGTACTCGCCGCTCCAGGTCACCCGGGTGGCCCAGTAGACGGGAAGGTCGTACCCCTCCGAGCTGCCGGCGGCTATGCCGATGCTCTCGCTCTGCATCCGGACGAAGCTCTCCTTGCCCAGGACGACCTTGACGCCGTTGCGGGTGGAGAACCCGGGCTTGCCGGTGGTCACGGGTATGGTGCGGACGACGCTGCCGTTGCGCTTGAACGTCATCTCGTGGGAGCCCGCGTCCGTTATCGCCTCGACCCGGTCACCGGTCGTGAGCGTCAGCGGCTTGGAGGCTCCGCCGTGGAGGCTGTCCGTGACGCGGACACCGTCCAGGGTGCTGCGGACCTCGATCTTCGCGTGGGCGGGCCAGAAGGTCTCAGGCCGGTAGTGCAGCGTGCGGTCGTCCACCCAGTACCAGGAGCCGACGGCGGCCTCCGGACTGGCGGTGACCTGCAGGTTCTGCTCGACCTTGGCGCGTGCCGCGGGGTCCTTGACGGGCACGGTCAGCATGGCGGTGACGGGCTGTCCGACGCCGTAGGTGCCGGTGTCGGGGCCGAAGGTGACCCGGAGCAGGCTGTCGGAGGCCTTCGTGTCGAATCCGACGGTCTCCCGGCCGGGACGCCCGGCGCTGTCCTCGGTGCTCACCCGGACCGTGTAGTGGGCTCCTGCGGCCAGCGGGGCGGTGCTGTGCCAACGTATGCCGTCCGGGGAGAGTTCGCCCCTGACGTAGCGTCCTGCGGCGTCCGTGGCCGTGACGTCGGTGATCCGGCCGTCGTCCTTGGCGGTGATCTCCAGGGGCTTGTTCGGGTCCACCTTGCCGCCGTCGGCGAGACTGTAGGAGACCTCGCCCGCCGCGTCGTAGGGAGAGGCGGCCAGCGGATCCCCGCCGTCACCGCCGCATGAGGTCAGCCCCACCGCGAGAGGGGCTACGAGAAGCGCGTATCGCATCGCCGTCCGGCGTGTCGAGAAGTGACTCATGGTCACAAGGTATGAAGATTCGCCCGGATCGGCGCGTTGAGCGCATGCGAACGGGCTGGGCCCGGACACCGTGCGGTGTCCGGGCCCAGCCCGTGATGTGTCGCGGCGGTCACCCGCCGGTCCTACTGTGTCTGGTTCTCACCGCGGTAGTACTCGAACACCCAGCCGTACAGGCCGATGAGGAGCATCGGGGCGGAGAAGTACAGCAGCCACCAGCCGAAGATCACACCGAGGAACGCCAGCGCACCGCCGATGGCGAGCGAGAGCGGCTGCCAGCTGTGCGGGCTGAAGAAGCCCACCTCGCCGGCGTCGTCCGCGACGTCCGCGTTCTCGTTGTCCTGGGCTCCGGTGTCCGCCCGGCGGGCGGTGAAGGCCAGGTAGAACCCGATCATCACGCTGAGGCCGAAGGCAAGGAACAGCGCCGTGGTGCCGGCGGGCTCCTTGGACCAGTAGCCGTAGACGATGGCCGAGGCGAGGATGAAGACCGCCAGGCCGAGGAACATCTTGCCTTGGACCCTCACAGCTGCTTCCCCTTCTCCTCGTGCTCCTCGCCACCGGCGACGAGGGCGCCGCGCTCAGGGTCGAGGTTCTGCTCGAGCTCCATCGCGGAGATCTCCGGGTGGTGCAGGTCGAACGCCGGCGACTCGGACCGGATACGCGGCAGCGTGAGGAAATTGTGCCGCGGCGGCGGGCAGGAGGTCGCCCATTCGAGGGAACGGCCGTAGCCCCACGGGTCGTCGACCTCGACCTTCTTGCCGTACTTGGCGGTCTTCCACACGTTGTAGAAGAACGGCAGCATCGACAGGCCGAGCAGGAACGAACTGATGGTCGAGATGGTGTTCAGCGTGGTGAACCCGTCGGCCGCCAGGTAGTCCGCGTAACGGCGCGGCATGCCCTCGACACCCAGCCAGTGCTGGATCAGGAACGTGCCGTGGAAGCCGAAGAACAGCGTCCAGAAGGTGATCTTGCCGAGCCGCTCGTCCAGCATCTTGCCGGTGAACTTCGGCCACCAGAAGTGGAAGCCGGAGAACATCGCGAAGACCACGGTCCCGAAGATCACGTAGTGGAAGTGCGCCACCACGAAGTACGAGTCCGAGACGTGGAAGTCCAGCGGCGGCGCCGCCAGGATCACACCGGTCAGACCACCGAACGCGAAGGTGATCAGGAAGCCGACGGCCCACAGCATCGGGGTCTCGAAACTCAGTGACCCCTTCCACATCGTGCCGATCCAGTTGAAGAACTTCACCCCGGTCGGGACCGCGATGAGGAACGTCATGAACGAGAAGAACGGCAGCAGCACACCGCCGGTGACGTACATGTGGTGCGCCCAGACGGTGACCGACAGGCCGGCGATGGAGATCGTCGCGCCGATCAGGCCGACGTAGCCGAACATCGGCTTGCGGCTGAACACCGGGATCACTTCGCTGATGATGCCGAAGAACGGCAACGCGATGATGTACACCTCTGGATGCCCGAAGAACCAGAACAGGTGTTGCCAAAGCAACGCCCCGCCGTTGGCGGCATCGAAGACGTGCGCCCCGAACTTCCGGTCGGCCTCCAGGGCGAACAGCGCGGCGGCGAGCACCGGGAAGGCCAGCAGGACCAGTACACCGGTCAGCAGGACGTTCCAGACGAAGATCGGCATGCGGAACATCGTCATGCCGGGTGCGCGCATGCAGATGATCGTGGTGATGAAGTTGACCGAACCGAGGATCGTGCCGAAACCGGAGAAGGCCAGACCCATGATCCACATGTCGGCGCCGACGCCCGGGGACCGGACCGCGTCCGACAGCGGGGAGTACGCGAACCAGCCGAAGTCGGCCGCGCCCGCCGGCGTCAGGAAGCCGGCCACCGCGATCAGCGAGCCGAACAGGTAGAGCCAGTAGGCGAACATGTTCAGCCGCGGGAACGCCACGTCGGGCGCGCCGATCTGCAGCGGCATGATCCAGTTCGCGAAGCCCGCGAAGAGCGGCGTCGCGAACATCAGCAGCATCACGGTGCCGTGCATCGTGAACGCCTGGTTGAACTGCTCGTTCGACATGATCTGGGTGCCCGGGCGGGCCAGTTCGGCGCGCATGAGCAGCGCCATGATCCCGCCGAGGATGAAGAAGAAGAACGAGGTGATCAGGTACATCGTCCCGATCGTCTTGTGGTCGGTGGTGGTGAGCCACTTGATGACCACGGCGCCGGGCTGTGCCCGCTTCACCGGCAACTCGTCCTCGTACGACTCGCCGATGGCGGCCGCGCCCTGATGGGGTTCGTTGAGAATGCTCATGTGGTCTTGGGCTCCGCATTCTTGGCGTTGCCCGTGGTGGCAATGCCCGCCGGGAGGTATCCGGTCTGGCCCTTCTTCGCCAGATCCTGCAGGTGCTGCTGGTACTGCTCCGGGGAGACGACCTTCACGTTGAAGAGCATCCGGGAGTGGTCCATGCCGCACAGTTCCGCGCACTTGCCCAGGAAGGTGCCCTCCTTGCTCGGGGTCACCTCGAAGACGTTGGTGTGGCCCGGGATGACGTCCATCTTCATGAGGAACGGCACCACCCAGAACGAGTGGATGACGTCGCGCGAGGTGAGGACGAACCGCACCGTCTCGCCCTTCGGCAGCCAGAGCGTCGGACCGGGGTTACCGGTGTCCTGGTTCTTCGTGGCGGGAGTGCCGAAGTCGTAGACGCCCTCGGCACCCACCGGGAACTTCAGCTTGTCGACGGGGATCTGCTCGAGCTCCTTGGGAGCCACCGCAGGGGACGACTTGTTGCCGTCCACGTCCTCGACGTAGTTGAAGGCCCAGCTCCACTGCATGCCGACCACGTTCACCACGTGGTCCGGCTTTTCTGAGGTCGCCAGAAGCTTGGATTCGTCACGCGCGGTGAAGTAGAAGAACACCGCGATGATGATGATCGGGACCACGGTGTACAGCGCCTCGATGGGCATGTTGTACCGGGTCTGCGGAGGAACCTCGACCTTCGTCCGGCTTCGCCGGTGGAAGATCACACTCCAGATGATCAAACCCCAGACAAGTACACCGGTCGCCAGCGCGGCGGCCCAGGAGCCCTGCCAGAGCGCCAGGATCCGGGGGGCTTGTTCCGTAGCGGGGCTGGGCATGCCAAGGCGGGGGTATTCACAACCGGTAGCGGTCACAAGGACCAGCGCCGCGGCCAGCGCCTGCGGCAGCTTCCGCCGCACCGGGCGCCGCGACGAGCGGTCGGAGCCGTTGGGACTCACGTAGCGCCTTCCCGAGAGTCTCGCCCACGCGTCCGGGTGCCCGGCCGTCAGCTGGTCGGTCGGCCCTGGCGCGGGCAGGTAGGTGTGGATGTTTATGCGGACCAAACCCTACTGGACGCTATTTGGGGTCGCGCGGGGAGGGGGTCCAACGCGCCGGGGCACTTCCCGAAGGGATGGACCGGCATGCTCCGCATGCCGCCTGACGGCCCGCCGGGCGACAGGCGTAGCGTGCCGGGCGTGTCCTACTTCGATGCGGCTTCGGCCGCTCCCCTGCACCCCGTCGCCCGCCAGGCGCTGGTAGCCGCGCTGGACGAGGGGTGGGCGGATCCGGCCCGCCTGTACCGCGAGGGGCGGCGCGCCCGGCTGCTGTTGGACGCCTCCCGCGAGGCGGCCGCCGAAGCGGTGGGCTGCCGTCCCGACGAACTGGTTTTCACTCCTTCGGGAACCCGTGCCGTTCACACGGGCGTGTCAGGAGCCATGGCGGGACGGCGGCGGACGGGGCGTCACCTCGTGGTGTCGGCCGTCGAGCACTCGTCGGTGCTCCATGCGGCCGAGGCGTACGAGGCCACCGAGGTCGGGGTGGACCGTACGGGGCGGGTGGACGCCGCCGCGTTCGCCGCCGCGCTGCGGCCGGACACGGCACTGGCCTGCCTGCAGTCCGCCAATCACGAGGTGGGCACGGTCCAGCCGGTCGCCGAGGCCGCCGAGCTCTGCCGGGAGGCGGGGGTGCCGCTGCTGGTGGACGCGGCGCAGTCGCTGGCCTGGGGGCCGGTGGATGGCGGCTGGTCGCTGCTCACCGCCAGCGCCCACAAATGGGGCGGGCCGCCCGGGGTCGGGCTGCTCGCGGTCCGCAAGGGCGTGCGCTTCGCCGCTCAGGGCCCCACGGACGAACGGGAGTCGGGACGCTCCCCCGGCTTCGAGAACCTGCCGGCCATCGTGGCCGCGGCGGCGTCGCTGCGCGCCGTGCGGGAGGAGGCCGCGGCCGAAGGGGCGCGGCTGTCGGAGCTGGTCGGCCGGATCCGCTCCCGGGTGCCGGTACTCGTCCCCGATGTGGAGGTCGTCGGCCATCCCACGCTGCGGCTCCCGCACCTCGTGACGTTCTCCTGCCTCTACGTCGACGGGGAAGCGCTGCTCGGCGGGCTCGACCGCGCGGGCTTCTCGGTCTCCTCCGGCTCGTCCTGCACCTCCAGCACCCTGACCCCGAGCCATGTGCTGCGCGCGATGGGCGTCCTGTCGGAGGGCAACGTCCGGGTGTCACTGCCGCCGGGCACTCCTGCGGAGGACGTCGAGCGGTTCCTCGGCGTGCTGCCGGAGGTCGTCCGCTCGGTCCGCGACCAGCTCGGCGCCCCGGCCTCCCCCGCCGCGGACACCTCCGCCCCGTCGGCCGAGGTCGCCGGTGCCCCCGACGAGCCCGCTCTGACGGTCGACTCGCTCGGCAAGCGCTGCCCGGTCCCGGTCATCGAGCTCGCCAAGGTCATCGGCGATGTGCCGGTGGGCGCGGTGATCTCCGTGCTGTCCGACGACGAGGCGGCGCGGCTGGACATCCCCGCGTGGTGCCAGATGCGGGACCAGGAGTACGTCGGCGAGCGCGCGGCAAAGCGGGGTACGGCGTACCTGGTGCGGCGCAGAACGTGAAAAAGATGGCCTCGAGCTCCCCCGGACTCCGTCCGGGAGGTACCCCCAGGCCGGGCTGAAGGAATCAGCCCGGCCGGCGATCGAGGGAACGAAAGGGTCAGGCCAGGTGGGTCTTGACCTCGGCGGCGGCCTCGTGGCCGTAGGCCTTGGTGAAGCGGTCCATGAAGTGGCCGCGGCGCAGCTCGTACTCCTGGGTGCCGAGCGTCTCGATGACGAGGGTCGCCAGCATGCAGCCGAGCTGGGCGGAGCGCTCCAGCGACAGGTTCCAGTCCAGGCCCGCCAGGAAGCCGGCGCGGAACGCGTCGCCGACGCCGGTCGGGTCGACCTTCGCCTCTTCCTCGGCGCAGCCGACCTCGATCACCGGCTGGCCGACCCGCTCGATGCGGACGCCCTGCGCGCCGAGGGTGGTGATGCGGGTGCCGACCTTGGCGAGGATCTCTTCGCCGGTCCAGCCCGTCTTCGACTCGATGAGCGCCTTCTCGTACTCATTGGTGAAGAGGTACGTGGCGCCGTCCACGAGGAGGCGGATGTCCTCGCCGTCCATGCGGGCGAGCTGCTGCGAGGGGTCGGCCGCGAACGGGATGCCACGGCTGCGGCACTCCTGGGTGTGCCGGATCATCGCCTCGGGGTCGTCCGCGCCGATGAGGACCAGGTCCAGGCCGCCCACCCGGTCGGCGATCGGCTGCAGCTCGATCTGCCGGGCCTCGCTCATCGCGCCGGTGTAGAAGGACGCGATCTGGTTGTGGTCGGTGTCCGTGGTGCAGACGAAGCGCGCGGTGTGCAGCACCTCGGAGATGCGGACGGACGCGGTGTCGACGCCGTGCCGGTCCAGCCAGGCGCGGTACTCGGCGAAGTCGGAGCCCGCCGCGCCCACGAGGACCGGCCGGAGGCCGAGCACGCCCATGCCGAAGCAGATGTTCGGAGCGACTCCGCCGCGCCGGACATCGAGGTTGTCGACGAGGAAGGAGAGCGAGACCGTGTGCAGCTGGTCCGCGACCAGCTGGTCGGCGAAGCGGCCGGGGAAGGTCATCAGGTGATCGGTGGCGATGGATCCGGTGACAGCGATACGCACGACTGAATGCTCCTGCGGGGGCGGCGGCGAAGGTCGGCAAGGGCCGGAAGGAGGCCCTGGGCAACACGGAAAAGGCACAGCCATCGTATGGGGTGCGCCGCCGCGACCGGGAACCGGCCACCGGACACGGAGAAACTACCCGATAGTAGGGCTTACCCCTACCTGATCAAGTGCCTAGGGTCGAAGACATGGCTTCTACTTCGTCCCCACTGCCCCCCGTCGTCGAACCTGAATCCCGCTCCGAATCGCTCGCCGAACTGCTCGGCGACTGCCGTCGGATGGCGCCGCACTGGACGGTTCCCGCCCATGCGGCCCCACCGGTGGCCGCTCCGTCGAGCCTGCACGGAATCACCGTGCCGCTCGCGTCCGCGCACGTCGTGGACGGTATGGCGGAGTACGGCGCCTGATCCCGGCCGGTCGCGGAACCGCGCGGTGGGAACCGCGCGGGCTCCGGCTCCGTCACAGCTGCATCTGACGGTACGGAGCCGAGGGAGCAGCACGGTGAGCACCGAACGCAACGACGACACGATGGAGCATCCCGTCCCCCGCCGCCGCCTCAGGTCACCACTGGCCGTCGCCGCGATGGCCGCGGCGGTCCTGGTGGCTGGCGGCGGCGGGGCCTACTGGGCGACGGCGAACGCGGGCAGCAGCGCCCCCGACAAGAGCGAGAGCAAGGCACCCGCGCCACTGGCGCTGGACGGCGCCAGGACCGGGGTGGCAGCCGGCACGGACAGCGGCGCGGCGGCCCCCGCCGGGGCGCAGTACCAGGTCACGAAGCCGCTGCCGGCCGGTCCGAAGGCGGCACCGGTCTACCGGCCGCACGGGGACGTGACGCAGGCGGCCGTCGAGAAGCTGGCGAAGGCGCTGGATGTGCCCGGCCCCGTCAAGCTCGACCACGATTTCTGGCGGGCGGGCGGCACCCCGGACGGCAGCGGGCCGTTCCTGCAGGTCAACCGGTCGGGCGAGGGCAACTGGTCGTACTCCCGGCTCGGCCCGATCGCCAAGTGCTACCGCACCACGCCGATGAAGCCGGGGGTGCCGAGTGCTCCCAGCGCCGGCGGTCCCGACTCCCCGGTCTGCTCCGGCCCGCCGGTCGCCTCGGCCGACGGCGCGGGCGGTACCTCGACGTCGTCCTCCGGGCCGGCCGGCACGAGTGACGGCGCGGTCTCCGAGGACCGGGCGAAGCAGGCCGCGGCGCCCGCCCTGGCCGCTCTCGGACTGACCGGAGCCGCGGTGGACGCGAGTGAGACCGCCGGCGCGGTGCGCATGGTGAACGCCGACCCGGTGGTGGGCGGGCTGCCGACGCATGGCTGGCGCACCACCCTGCGGATCGGCGCGGACGGGCAGCTGAGCGGCGGCTACGGTCTGCTGGCGGCCCTCGACAAGGGCGACCAGTACCCGGTGATCGACGCGGCGCAGGCCCTGAAGCAGCTGGAGACCGGCGGAGCCGGCGGCACGGACCACGGGGTCGGCGGCACCTGCCCGGCACCGCTCCCGAAGGCGCCGACGGCACCGAGCAACGACAAGACGCTGCCGCAGTCGATGCCGTGTGTGCCGGCCGCCGAGCAGAAGCTGGAGGTCCGCGGCGTCACGTTCGGGCTGTCGGCCCAGTTCGTCTCGGGCGCGCGGGCACTGGTGCCGTCCTGGCTGTTCGACGTGGCACAGGCCGGAGTGGTGAAGGCGCACACGGTGGCACAGCCCGCCGTGGAGGCGCGCTACATCCAGCAGACGGCGCCGGGCACGGGACTGCCGAGTGAGCCGGGCGGTCCGGGTACGACCGCGCCGACGCAGCCCGCCGACCCCGGGCAGCCCGCCGACCCGAACGCGCCCAAGAAGCAGAAGGCCGTCTCGTACACCGTGCGCGGCAACGTCCTGGAGCTGCACTTCTGGGCCGGTGTCTGCTCTACCTACGCGGCGACCGCCGAGGAGTCCGACGCGGCGGTGACCGTGCGGATCACGGGGATGCACGACCCGGCCGTGCGGGGGATGTGCATCATGATCGCGAAGGACACCACCAGGACCGTGCAGCTGGCCAAGCCGCTCGGTGACCGCAAGGTCGTCGACCTGTACGACGGCACCGTCGTGCCGCTGCGGAAGTAGCCGGACAGGTTCCGGGCGGACCGGTTCCCAGCGGGCCGCGGAACGACGAAGGCGGCGGTCACCCTCTCGGGTGGCCGCCGCCTTCGCGTGCGATCAGTGGAACGAATCGCCGCAGGCGCAGGAGCCGGTGGCGTTCGGGTTGTCGATCGTGAAGCCCTGCTTCTCGATCGTGTCCACGAAGTCGATGGAGGCGCCGCCCAGGTACGGGGCGCTCATGCGGTCGGTGACGACCTTCACACCGTCGAAGTCCTTCACGACATCGCCGTCGAGCGAACGCTCGTCGAAGAACAGCTGGTAGCGCAGACCGGAGCAGCCACCGGGCTGAACGGCGACGCGCAGCGCCAGGTCCTCGCGGCCTTCCTGCTCGAGCAAGCCCTTGACCTTGGCCGCGGCGGAATCCGACAGGAGAAGTCCGTCGTTCGCGGTGGTCTCGTCCTGAACCGTCATCTGCTTCACTCCCGGGTTGTTCGGACTGCTGCCACCGACTGGTAACCGATGACCCCCCGGATTCATTCCGGGTCCGATACGTCTTTCCGCCAACAATGCTCGCACACCGGAGGCCGGGAACGGAATGCGTCACATTGACGCGACCCCCATCGTCAATCTGACACGAACGGGCTATCATAGATAACGTCAGGTAGACGAAAAGGCTGTGCTGCACAGAAAGGGCTCCGGGCCCGTGACCACCACAGAACCGCTGGATGTGCTGGATGTTCAGCCCACGCCGCTCGCCCTGCTGCTGCTCGGGCGGGAGTCCGATCCCCGTAGCGAGCGCGGAGTTGACTGCCCCGGCGACCTGCCGGCCGCGTCCGACCCCGACCTGGTCGAGCGCGCCCGCGCCGCCAAGGCGAAGCTCGGGAGCAAGGTCTTCATCCTGGGCCACCACTACCAGCGCGACGAAGTCATCGAGTTCGCCGATGTGACCGGTGACTCCTTCAAACTCGCGCGGGACGCCGCCGCGCGCCCGGAGGCCGAGTACATCGTCTTCTGCGGTGTGCACTTCATGGCCGAGTCCGCGGACATCCTCACGTCCGGCAAGCAGGCCGTGATCCTCCCGGACCTGGCGGCCGGCTGCTCGATGGCCGACATGGCCACCGCCGAGCAGGTCGCCGAGTGCTGGGACGTGCTGACCGAGGCGGGCGTGGCCGAGGCCACCGTCCCCGTCTCCTACATGAACTCCTCCGCCGACATCAAGGCCTTCACCGGCCGGCACGGCGGCACGATCTGCACGTCCTCGAACGCCGAGCGCGCGCTGGAGTGGGCGTTCTCACAGGGCGAGAAGGTGCTCTTCCTTCCCGACCAGCACCTGGGGCGCAACACCGCGGTACGCGATCTGGGCCTGTCGCTCGACGACTGCGTCCTCTACAACCCGCACAAGCCGAACGGCGGCCTGACCGTCCAGCAGCTGCGCGACGCCAAGATGATCCTGTGGCGCGGCCACTGCTCCGTGCACGGCCGCTTCTCGATCGAGTCGGTCGAGGACGTCCGCGCACGGATCCCCGGGGTCAATGTGCTGGTGCACCCCGAGTGCAAGCACGAGGTCGTCTCCGCCGCCGACTACGTCGGCTCGACGGAGTACATCATCAAGGCGCTGGACGCGGCCCCGGCCGGCTCCGCGTGGGCGATCGGCACCGAGCTGAACCTGGTCCGCCGGCTCGCCAAGGCGCACCCGGACAAGCAGATCGTCTTCCTCGACAAGACCGTCTGCTTCTGCTCGACGATGAACCGCATCGACCTGCCGCACCTGGTGTGGACCCTGGAGTCGCTGGCGGACGGCAAGCTCGTCAACCGCATCCAGGTGGACGAGGAGACCGAGCGGTTCGCCAAGCTGGCCCTGGAGCAGATGCTGGCGCTGCCGTAAGGCCCGGTAACGCTGAACGGGCGGGCCGGAACCCTGAGGGTTCCGGCCCGCCCGTTCATGAGCGGTACGAGGTGCGAGGTGCGATCGCGCGGCTCAGCCCGGGATGAGCCCGTCGTCGCCGAGCATCTCCCGGACCTCCGTGAGGGAGGCGTCGGGAGACGGCAGGATCAGCTCCGACGGCTCCAGGGAGGCGTCGGGCAGCGGTTCGCCCAGTTCCCGTACGGCGTCGAGCAGGGCTCCCAGCGTCTTGCGGAAGCCTTCCTCGTCACCGCTCTCGATCTGGGCGAGCAGTTCGTCGTCCAGCACGTTGAGGCGGGTGAGATGGCTGTCGGCCACCTTCACCTGCCCCTCCCCCATGATCCTGACGATCATGACGGCGCCTCCTAGTCGGTTCGGCTACGGCCCGGCGGTTGTCCTGCGTCACTGCTGTCCTGCGTTACTGCTTGTCCATCCGCGGCTTGTCCTCGGGCTGCTTTCCGCCCTCGATGGCCTGCTGCGGAGTGCCACCGGCCAGTTCGGCCTTCATCCGGGCCAGCTCCAGCTCGACGTCCGTACCACCGGACAGCCGGTCCAGCTCGGCCTGGATGTCGTCCTTCTGCAGGCCGCTCTGGTCGTCCAGGGCGCCGGACGCCATCAGCTCGTCGAGGGCACCGGCCCGCGCGCGCAGCTGCTCGGTCTTGTCCTCGGCGCGCTGGATCGCCATGCCGACGTCGCCCATCTCCTCGGAGATGCCGGAGAACGCCTCGCCGATCTTGGTCTGGGCCTGGGCGGCCGTGTACGTGGCCTTGATGGTCTCCTTCTTGGTGCGGAAGGCGTCCACCTTGGCCTGCAGCCGCTGCGACGCGAGAGTGAGCTTCTCCTCCTCGCCCTGCAACGTCTGGTGCTGCGTCTCCAGGTCCGTGACCTGCTGCTGCAGCGCGGCCCGGCGCGACAGCGCCTCACGGGCCAGATCCTCACGACCCAGCGCCAGCGCCTTGCGGCCCTGGTCCTCGTAGGTCGACGACTTCTTCTGCAGCTCGTTCAGCTGCAGCTCCAGGCGCTTGCGCGAGGTGGCGACATCGGCCACACCCCGACGTACCTTCTGCAGCAGTTCCAGCTGCTTCTGGTACGAGTAGTCAAGCGTCTCGCGCGGGTCCTCGGCCCTGTCCAGGGCCTTGTTGGCCTTCGCGCGGAAAATCAATCCCATCCGCTTCATGACACCGCTCATGGGCCTCGCGCGCCCCCTTCTCGGACTACAGCTCCAGCACCTCTACAGACCCCACAGTACGGGCCCTGGTTCCATTACCGCACTGTTCGGCGACGGATGCGCTCCTCCCTAGGGACGATCACGGTTCGGTGACCTAAGGCCCAAGGAGTAGGTGAAGGCTGGGGTTCCCGCCCCGGGGCACGTAACCTGGAGTCGTGTTCCGACGTCGTTCCCCAGATGAGCAGGCCTCAACCACCACGGTGCTTGAGGACCAGCCCCGCGACCCGCAGGCTCCCAAGGGTCGCCCCACGCCCAAGCGCAACGAGGCCCAGGGCCAGCGCCGCACCCGTGCCGTCGTGCCGACCGACCGCAAGGCCGCCGGCAAGCAGGCACGCGAAGCGCGCCGTGCCGAGATGGCCAAGCAGCGCGAAGCGCTGGCCGGTGGCGACGAGCGCTACCTGCCCGCACGAGACAAGGGACCGGTGCGCAAGTTCGTCCGGGACTATGTCGACTCGCGCTACCGCGTCGCGGAGTTCTTCCTTCCGCTCGCGGTGGTCATCCTCGTCCTGAGCATGATCCAGAACACTCAGCTGCGGAACCTCTCGCTGCTGCTGTGGATGGTCGTGATCGTCCTGATCCTGGTCGACTCCGTCATCACGACGATCCTGCTGCGTAAGCAGCTGCGCACCCGCTTCCCCGACAAGAACCTGCGCGGTGCGGTGGCGTACGCCCTGATGCGGACGCTCCAGATGCGCCGGCTGCGGCTGCCGAAGCCGATGGTCAAGCGCGGCGTGAAGCTCTGAGCACCGGCAGATCCGGGTTCGAGGGCGGCGCGGCCGGCTGGCTGGGCGGTCTCGGCGGGCTGCGCAACGTCGTCCGCCAGGAACTGGTGGCTCGGCAGCTCGACGAGCAGATAACGGCGCGCTTCGCCGTGGGCCGCCGGCTGCGGGTGCTCGACGTCGGCCCCGGCCAGGGCACCCAGGCGCTCCGGCTGGCCCGCGCGGGGCACCAGGTCACCGGCCTGGAGTCCGACCCGAAGATGCTCGACGCGCTGCGCACCGCGCTGGCCGTCGAACCGGAGGGCATACGCGAGCGGGTCTCCCTGATCGCGGGCGACGGCCGGGAGACCGGCCGGCACTTCGGCCCCGGCAGCTTCGACCTCGTGCTCTGCCACGGCGTGCTGATGTACATGCCCGAGCCCGACCCGATGCTGGCCGCGCTGGCCCGGGTGCTGGCGCCCGGCGGTCTGCTGTCGCTGCTCGTACGCAACGCCGACGCGCTGGCCATGCGGCCGGGGCTGCTCGGCGACTGGCCAGCAGCGCTCGACGCCTTCGGCAGCGACACGTACACCAACCGGATCGGCCTCGACGTGCGCGCCGACCGCCGGGAGGCCGTGACCGCGACCCTCAACGGGCTGGGCACCCCGGTGCACTCCTGGTACGGGGTCCGGGTCCTCACCGACGCCGCACCGAACGACGCGCCGGTACCGGCGGATCTCGAACCGCTGCTGGCCGCCGAGGAACAGGCCGGGCGGACGGACCCGTACCGCGCCGTGGCGGCACTGCTGCACCTGTGCGGGGTACGCGCCTAGGGCGTGTTTCGGCCGTCGGCCGGACCGTCGGCGAAGGCAGTGAGAGCGACGGCGGCACCGGGGCCACGATCGCGAACATGGTGCAGACCTCGGCCGCGATCAACCCCGGCAACAGCGGCGGCGCCCTGGTGAACCTCGACAACGAGGTCATCGGCATCCCGACCCTGGCCGCCACCGATCCCCAGATGGGCGCGGGAGCGGCGCCGGGCATCGGCTTCGCGATCCCGGCCGCGACCGTCACCGACATCGCCGGCCAGATCATCAAGGACGGCCGCGTCACCGACTCCGGCCGCGCCGCCCTCGGCATCACCGCCCGCACCGTGGTCGGCGACGACCTCCAGCCGTCCGGCGTCGCCGTGGTCTCGGTAACGGGCGGCGGAGCCGCCGCGAAGGCGGGACTCAAGGCGGGCGACGTCATCACCAAGATCGACCCAACCGGGATCTCGACGCTGCAGTCCCTGACGGAGGCACTGGCGGCCCACAAGCCGGGCGACAAGGTCCAGGTGACGTACGAGCGTGGCGGGGCCACGAAGACGGCGGAGGTCACGCTGGGGTCGGTCTGACTCGTCAGGCGTGCCACAGCCGGTGCCCGGATCCCCGGCGCTATCCGCACGTGGCGCGGGCCCGTCACCCATTCCCCACCGGGGCCTGGACGCGAGGGGCCGGGATCGCAGTTGGGGGCACCCCCGGCCGAAGGTTGGGGGACCGTAAATAGTCGATTTCGGACCCCCGCGCCGGAGAGCCCGGCCCCGACCCCGAAGCGGCCGGTACCGAACCCCCCGCGCGCTACGCCGCTATTCCTCGTTCCCGTGCAGGCTCATCGGGCCGTAGATCTTGGTCTCCCCGTCGAAGAGCACGACCTGGTCCGCGCCGCCCTCCACCAGGTCCTTCCAGAGCTCACCGATCCAGGACTCCGCATCCCCCTGCGTCGTGAACTCCTCCGGCTGCACCGCGGGCGCAACCTCGGTGCCGTCGGCCTTCTCGAACCGCCACGTCCACGCCATGTATTTCTCCTCGGTCCTCGGTCCACAGCTGCTGCTGTCCGTCGTGTGCCTGTCCCGCAGGGTAACCGCATGGCGGACCCGGCGAGCCCGCCGTACGCGGACGCGAGACGATCGGGGGGTGGAACTGACACTGCTCGGCACCGGAGGCCCCGAGGGCCTGCCCCTGCCCGACTGCCCCTGCGCCTCCTGTGCGGACGCCATCGGCGACCGCGACGGGCCGCGCGCCGCGACCGCCGTCCTCGTGGACGGCGTGCTGCTGCTCGACCTCACCCCCGGGCTGGCCTTCGCCGCCGCCCGTTCCGGGCACTCCCTCGGCGGCGTGCGGCAGGCACTGCTGTCCCACCCGCACGACGGGCCCGCGGTGGAGATCCCCGTCGGCCTGCCGGCACCGGGCCGCGTCCCCGACGGTCAGGAGCTGACGCTCCTGACCGGGCACCGGGTACGCGCCGTCCCCACGGACGCGCCCGGCACCGGCTACGAGATCGAGGGGCCGGACGGGATGAAGGCCCTCTATTTGCCACCGGGCTGCGCCCCCGCCGGGGTCCAGGAGGCCGCCGCACCGTACAACGTGGTGCTGTTCGACGCGGTCGACCGGCCCGACGCGCTGGGCAGGCTGCGCGCCGCCGGCGCCGTGGGCCCGACCACCGACGTCGTCGCCGTGCACATCGACCACAGCGCGCCGCCCGGCGCCGAGCTGCGGCGCCGGCTCGCCGCGCTGGGCGTGCGCGCCGTCCCCGACGGCACCACGCTGGTCGCCGGCGACTACCACGACGTACCGGACGTGCCCCGCCGCACGCTGGTGCTCGGTGGCGCCCGCTCCGGCAAGTCCGCCGAGGCGGAACGGCGGCTCGCCGCGTTCTCCGACGTCCTGTACGTGGCCACCGGCGGCACCCGCGAGGGCGACCAGGAGTGGGCGCGCCGCGTCGCGCTGCACCGCGACCGCCGGCCCGGTACGTGGGCGACGCAGGAGACCTGCGACCTGGTGCCGCTGCTCGCCGTGGACGGCGCGCCGCTGCTCATCGACTGCCTGGCGCTGTGGCTGACGTCCGCGATGGACTCCGTCGGCGCCTGGGACGACGAGCAGTGGTCGTCGGGCGGCGAACGCGAACTGCACGCCCGGGTCGCCGAGTTGACGGCGGCGTGGCGGGCGACGCGGCGCACGGTGGTCGCGGTGAGCAATGAGGTGGGTTCGGGGGTGGTTCCGGGGACGGCGTCGGGGCGCCGGTTCAGGGACGAGTTGGGGCGGTTGAACGCCGCTGTTGCGGGAGAGTCCGAGCAGGTGCTTCTTGTGGTGGCGGGTCAGGCGGTTTCGCTGCGCGGCTGATGGGGCTGTGTCCTGGTCGGGGCCGGGCTCTCCGGCAGGGGGTCCGAAATCGACTATTTACGGGCCTGGCGGCCCACAAATAGCTCGGCAGCATTTCGGACCCCCCTGCCTGCGATCCCGGCCCCTCGCGTTCACGCCCCGGTGGGGGTTGGGTGACAGGCCCGCGCCACGTGCGGGTAGCGCCGGCCCTTCGCGTTCACGCCCCGGTGGGGGTTGGGTGACGGGCCCGCGCCACGTGCGGGTTGGGGGTGGGAACTCCGGGCCGCCGCCGGTCGATCCCGCGCCGGCAGGCGACCCTGCGGCCCGCACCCCACGGCCGGAGGCCGGCCCGCGCCCGCGCGGCCCCTGCGGCCCGCGCCGGCAGGCGCCCGCTTCCCCTGGCCCGAGGCGCAGCCGGTACTGTGCGGCGAATGAGCGGCCTGAATCTCGATGACTTCGGCTCCCTGGTGGAGCGTCCCGACGCCGGTGTGCGGCGTGACGCGCAAGACCGGTGGCAGCGTCTGGTGAGCCCTCCGGGGGCTCTCGGCAAGCCCGCGGAGCTGGCCGAGTGGCTGTCGGCCGCTCAGGGGCGGGTTCCGGCGCGGCCGATCGCCCGGCCACGGGTGCTGTTGTTCGCCGGGGACCACGGGGTCGCGAGCCTGCGCGTCTCGGCGCATGAGGCCGGTACGGCCGTGGCGCTGGTCCGGGCGGTGCTCGACGGTGGGGCGCCGGTGAATGTGCTGGCGCGTCAGTTCGGGGCGCAGGTCCGCGTGATCGACATGGGCCTGGACTGCGATCCGGCGGAGCTGCCGGCCGAGGTCACCGCGCACCGGGTGCGCCGCGGCTCGGGGCGGGTGGACGTGGAGGACGCGCTCACCGTCGAGGAGGCCGAACTGGCGTTCCGCGCGGGCATGGCCATCGCCGACGAGGAGGCCGACTCCGGTACCGACCTCGTACTGCTCGGTGACATCAGCGTCGGTGGCACCACGGCCGCCGGCATTCTCGTGGCGGCGCTGTGCGGTACGGACGCCTCTGTGGTGACCGGCCGCGGCTCCGGGATCGACGACCTGGCGTGGATGCGCAAGTGCGCGGCGATCCGTGACGGGCTGCGCCGGGCCCGGCCGGTCCTGGGCGACCAGCTCGAACTGCTGGCCGCGAGCGGTGGCGCGGACCTCGCCGCGATGACGGGCTTCCTGCTGCAGGCCGCCGTGCGCAAGCTGCCCGTCGTGCTGGACGGTGTCGTCTCCGCGGCCTGTGCGCTGGTCGCGCAGCGTGTGGCGTTCCGGGCTCCCGACTGGTGGCTGGCGGGCCAGGCGAGTGGTGAGCCGGGGCAGGCCAAGGCTCTGGACCGGCTCTCCATCGAGCCGCTGCTCGACCACGGCGTACGGCTCGGCCAGGGCACCGGCGCGCTGCTCGCGCTGCCGCTGCTGCAGGCCGCGGCGGCGCTGGCGGCGGAGTTGCCGGACGTGTCGGGCGAGCCGGTGGTGGAGCGGGCCCCGGAACCCGTCACGGAACCTGTCGCCGTCACGTCGGAGGAGCCGCCCGCGGACCCGCCCCGCGAGGCGGCCGACACTCCGTAGAGCGCCGTTCCGCCCGCCCTCCGGGGTGGGCTCCGCGGGGCGTAGCCGGATCCGGCCACCGCCCCTGCGACGAGGATCCGGACATTCCGTCATAAGATCCACAACCATGGGAATGGGCAGCACGACACCGGGTCGCACACCGCAGGACGGGGAGGGCCGTCCGCATGTCTGGGGGCAGCGCTCCGCCGCCTACGCCGTCTGGTATCTGCGGGCTGTCGCCTTCCTCAACTTCCTCGGGGCGGTGTGGGTCTCCTTCGGAGCCGACATCCGGCGCCACAACATCGAGGACCTCTTCACCCCGTATCTGCTGACCGCGGGCTTCACCACGGGTGTGTTCGCGCTCTTCTTCGCCATCACCATGCGGCGCCGCAAACGGGCCGCGTGGGTGCTCAATCTCGTGCTGAGCGGGCTGTTCCTGCTGGTGCTGGCGCTGACGATGGGCTTCGCCGAGTACCGGGGCCACGTCCAGAACTGGATCACCCTGGGCCTGACCGGCTCCTTCGTCGCCGCCCTGCTGGTCGGCCGCCGTGAGTTCCGGGCCAAGGGCGACCGCTCCAATCCGAAGCACGCGATCCTGACCGCCGTCGGCGGCCTCATCGTGGGCTCGCTGATCAGCGCGCTGCTGGTCACCGCGACCAACAGCGAACACGGCTCGGACTTCGGCGCCAGCTTCCGTTACGCGATCATGCGCATGATCGCGCTCGACCCGAATGACGACAATTACGCGAACATCTCAACGCCCGGGGGGGTGGATGTCGTCATCAACGTCATGAGTGCGTTGCTCTTCCTGCTCGTGCTGTACGTGGCGTTCCGCTCGCCGCGCGGCCGGGCACTGCTCGGCCCGGAGGACGAGGCCAAGCTGCGCGGGCTCCTGGACCGCTACGGCGACCGGGACTCGCTCGGCTACTTCGCGCTGCGCCGCGACAAGAGCGTCATCTGGTCGCCGAGCGAGAAGTCCGCGATCGCGTACCGGGTCGTCGGGGAGGTGTCGCTGGCGTCCGGGGATCCGATCGGCGACCCCGAGGCGTGGCCCGGCGCCATCGACGCCTGGCTCGCCGAGGCCCGCGAGCACGCCTGGGTGCCCGCGGTGATGGGCGCGAGCGAGGAAGCGGGCGTGATCTACGCCAGGCACGGCCTGGACGCCCTGGAGATCGGGGACGAGGCGATCGTCGAGACCGCCGAGTTCACCCTGGACGGCCGCGCCATGCGGACCGTGCGGCAGGCGTACAACCGCGTCAAGCGGACCGGCTACACCGTCCGGATGCGCCGGCACGACGACATCCCCGCGGACGAGATGGACGCGATGCTGGAGCGCGCCGACGCCTGGCGCGACGGGGAGACGGAGCGCGGGTTCTCGATGGCGCTCGGCCGGCTCGGCGACCCCGCCGACGGGCGCTGCGTCATGGTCGAGTGCCACGACGGCGAGGGTGTGCCGCGCGCGCTGCTGAGCTTTGTCCCGTGGGGTCCGCAGGGGCTGTCGCTGGATCTGATGCGCCGCGACCGCGACTCCGAGAACGGGCTGATCGAGTTCATGGTCATCGAGCTGATCCAGCGCGCCGACGAGGTGGGCGTGCGGCAGATCTCGCTGAACTTCGCGATGTTCCGCTCGGTGTTCGAACGCGGCTCGAGGCTGGGCGCCGGGCCGGTGCTGCGGTTCTGGCGCTCCCTGCTGACGTTCTTCTCGCGCTGGTGGCAGATCGAGTCGCTGTACCGGGCCAACGCCAAGTACCGGCCCATCTGGGAGCCGCGGTATCTGCTGTTCGGCAAGAGCAGCGAGCTGCCGCGGATCGGAATCGCCAGTGCCCGGGCCGAGGGCTTCCTCGAAGCGCCGCGGCTGCCGTCCCCGCTGCGCAGACGCGACCGAGAGCGGACCGCTGCCAGGTGAGCCCCTTCAACAAGCGCCTTCGCGACTTCGCATACGTCGAATGGGGCGGAATCTCCCGAGATGTGTGGTTCGAGCTGCGGACGAAGAAGCTCCGCGCGATCCCACTGACCCTCTCCGCGTGCCTGTCCATCCTGACCCTTCAGGTGATCCAGCACTCCGGGAGCACCGGCACGGAGTGGGTCAACCGGCTCGGCGGCGTCTACGCGACGCTCCCGTGGTGGAAGGCGCTGCTGCGCACGCCCCTCTCGCTCTTCGTCCCCGACCCGTCGCTGCCGGTGTGGGGGCTGATCGCCCAGGTCGTCTTCATGTTCGGCATCGCCGAGATGACGGTCGGCAGGCGGCACACCCTCGGCATCGGGCTCCTCGCGACGCTCGCCGGCACGTCGTTCGCCCGCTACTCGCTCGCGGTCGGCCCCGACGGCTTCCTCGGGCTCCCGGTCTCCACCCTCGTCGTGCGCGACACCGGCCCGTCGGCGGCGGTCGTCGCCCTCGGGGTGTACGTGGCCTGCCGCTACCGCGCCTGGTGGACGGGGGGCGCGCTGATCCTCGCGATGCTCGTCGAGGTCGTCTTCATCGTGAACCTCGCGGGCTTCGAGCATCTGACGGCGATCGTGGCGACGCTGCTGCTGTGCGCCCTGGAGGGCCACCTCCGGCGGCGCCGGGAGGCGGAGCTCCATCGGGAGTCACCGCGGCAGCCCTCGGGTTAGCCGCCCGGGGTAGCCTCACGCGGTGACCGACTCCGCCGAGCCCTCGAAGGCCGGACCCGCGCCCGCCGCCTCCGTCGCGGACGCGCTCCGCTTCGCCTTCGGCACCCTCACCGCGCTGCCGGTGACCGTCACCCGCTGGGACCGGTCCGCCGCGCGCGGCGGGATGCTGTGCGCGCCGGTCGTCGGGGCGGTGGTGGGCCTGTGTGCCGCCGCGGTCGGCGGACTGCTGCTGCTCCTGGACGCGTCCCCGCTGCTCGCCGCCGTCGCCACCGCGGCCGTGCCCGCCGCCCTGACCCGCGGTCTGCACCTGGACGGCCTGGCCGACACCGCCGACGGGCTCGGCAGCGCCAAGCCCGCCGAGGACGCCCTGCGGATCATGAAGCAGTCGGACATCGGGCCCTTCGGCGTCCTGACGCTGCTCTTCGTCCTCCTCGCCCAGGTCGCCTGCCTCGCCGCCCTCTACGCCGACAGCTGGTCCCACGGCGCCGCCGCGGCCGCCGTCTCCGCCGTGGTGGCCCGTACCGCCATGACCCTGGCCTGCCGCGACGGCGTGCCCCCGGCCCGCCCCGACGGCCTGGGCGCCGCCGTGGCCGGAGCGGTCCCGCTCCGCATCGCGGCCCTCACCGCGGCCGGCACCCTCGTGGTCGCGGCGGCGGCCGGCGCCCTCTTCGGCCTCTCCCCCGCCCTCCACTTCGCCCTGGCCGCCCTCCTCGCCCTCATCACGGCCGAACTCCTCCTCCGCCACTGCCGCACCCGCTTCGGCGGCATCACGGGCGACGTCTTCGGCGCCCTGGCCGAAACGGCGGCGACGGCGGTTCTGGTCGTCCTGTCCCTGGGCTGACGACGGCATCGCCGGGTGCTGTCGCACCAGGCGCCATGGAAGCGTCTGTGGCGGAAGTGAAAGGATCGCTCGGACAGAGGCGAATCACGGGGGTTAGACAGTGGCGAATCGTCCGACGGATTGGCATGTGCTGGACCTGGACCGGGATCCGGTGCCGGGTGATCCGTACGAGGTGAAGGAACTCGCCCGGAAACTGGGCGACTTCGCGGACGATGTGTCGTCGGCGTTGCGGTCGGTGCGCGGGCTGAGCGGCAACAACGCGGTGCAGGACTGGGCGGGTCTGGCGGGGGACGCGTACCGCGAGCAGTTCGGGGATCTGCCGGGCGAGCTGGGCAAGTTGGAGAAGTCCTACCGGCTGGCTTCCGGGGCGTTGGAGACGTACTGGCCGAAGCTGGAGACCGCGCAGGCGGACGCGGACCGCGCTTTGGCGCAGGGGCGTACCGCCCGGCAGGATCTGGACGCGGCCAAGACCACGCAGGGCAACGCCGACGACTGGGTGAAGCGGGCGGGCGACAAGTCCAAGGAGTACCAGGCCGATCCGAAGCCGGGCGTGGAACCGCCGTCGGCGGACGAGGTCCGTACCGCCACCCGTAATGCGCTGGACGCTTCGAACGCGCAGAAGTCCGCGAACACCGCCGTCCACGACGCGCAGCAACGCCTGGACGCGGCGAAGGAACTGGCAGCTCAGGCCGCCCACCTGCGGGACACCGCCGCGTCGACCGCGGAGCACGCCCTGCACGAGGCGTCCGACGCTGGGATCAAGAACAAGCACTGGTGGGAGAAGGCGGTCGACTGGGTCGCCGACCACTGGGACGACATCGTCGCGGTCTGCAAGGTCATCGTCGCCGTGCTCGGCATCGTCGTCCTCATCATCGGCGGACCGCTCGCCTGGATCGTGCTGGCCGCCGCATTGGTCGTCCTCGCCGACACCCTCATCAAATACGCGCAAGGAAAAGCCAGCCTCTGGGACGTCTTCTTCGCCGCCCTCGACTGCATCCCCATGTTCAAGGGCCTGACCACCGCTGGCGGCCTGCTCAAAATGGCCAAGGAACTCCCGGCACTGCTGAAGAGCGGCAAGGCCCTGGAGAACATCGCCAACAGCGTCCGCAAGGGGGCCGGCGGGCTGCGTCAAATGGGACGCGAGATGAAGAAGCTCTTCACCTGTGGCGACCCCATCGACGTGGCAAGCGGCGAAATGGTCATGTCAGCCACCGATCTCCAACTTCCCGGTGTCCTGCCGCTGACCCTGGATCGCCACTTCCGCTCCTCGTACCGGGCGGGCCGCTGGTTCGGTAAATCCTGGGCCTCAACGCTGGACCAAAGGCTTCATCTCGACGATCAGGGTGTGCGCTTCACCACTGGCGACGGGATGCTGCTGCACTATCCCGTCCCCAGCGCAGGCCTTTCCCTCATGCCTCTCGAGGGTCCACGCTGGCCCTTGACATGGGACGGCGGACCTACCAGTGACATGTCGGTCCGCATACCCGAGTCCGGCCGGACTCTCGGTTTCACTCCGCACCCGGGCACAGCCGAACTCCTGCTCACTTCGATCAGCGATCGGTACAACAACCGCGTCACCATCACCTACTCCGCGGACGCGGCCCCCGTCGATCTGCGCCATACGGGGGGATACCACGTCGGAATCGAGACAGGGGGCGGCCGAGTCACCGCTCTGCGCCTCCTCAGCGATCCGGAACGGCCGCTGTTGATGGGATACGGATATGACGGCGACGGCAACCTCACCCAAATCTTTGACTCCTCCGGCCTGCCGCTCGCCTTCAGCTACGACAAACGTGGCCGTATCACGGGCTGGGAGGACCGGACAGGGACCTCGTACGGCTACGAGTACGACGAAGCAGGACGCTGTGTGGGTACGACAGGCTCGGAAGGGATTCTGAACTACCGCTACTCATACGATCCCGACGCCCGCACCACCGTCGCCACAAATTCTCTCGGCCACGCCACCACGTTCCACTTCAATGATCAGTACCAACTCATCCGCGAGACCGATCCGCTGGGGCAGGTCACCCTGCTGAGCTGGGATCGGTACGACCGCCTGCTCACCAGGACCGACCCCCTCGGCCGCACGACGAGCTGCGCGTACGACGGTGCCGGCAACCTGACCATGGCGACCCGCCCTGACGGCAGCTCCGCGACGATCGAGTACAACGACCTCAACCTGCCCGTGAGGATCACCCAACCCGACGGAACGCGCGCCCGCTACTCCTACGACGCCGCTGGGAACCGTACGTCCGCGACCGACGCGCTCGGCGCCACGACGACCTTCACCTACGACGAGCGCGGCGGTCTGACCAGCGTCACCGACGCGTTCGGCACAGTGCAACAGGTCGTGGTCAATGACTCCGCCGGTCTTCCGGCGGCGATCACCGACGTAGGTGGCACCACGATCCGGATCACGCGGGATGCATTCGGACGCATGGTGGAGGCCGCTGACGCGTCCGGGGCGTCCACGAGTGTCGGCTGGACGGGCGAAGGGCAGATCGCTTGGCGCATGGCTCCGGACGGGTCCGTTGAGCAATGGTCGTACGACGTCGAGGGAAACCCCGTCGCGCACCGCTCCGGCAGTGGCCGTGCAACACGATACGAGAACACTCATTTCGACCTCTGCGCCGTTCGTACGGAACCGGACGGCTCTCGTTACGAGTTCACCTACGACACCGAGCTACGAGTGGTGGCGGTAACCAACGCGCAGGGCCGAGTCTGGAGCTACGACTACGATCCCTCGGGCCGCCTCGTTGGGGAGACCGACTTCAATGGCCGGAAGCTCAGTTATCGCTACGACGCAGCCGGTCAATTGACGGAACGCATCAACGGAGAGCGGCAAAGCATCCGATTCGAGCGGGATGTCCTGGGCAATGTCACCCGGCAGGATTCCGGTGGTGTGGTCACCGACTTCGTTCACGACGCACTCGGACGCCTGAAATGTGCCGTCAGCCCCGTTGCCGACCTCTCCCGGGAGCTGGACCCTCTCGGCCGCATTCTGGCCGAAAGCGTCAACGGTCGTACTGTTTCCTCGCGTTACGACGCAATAGGCCGCCGTACTCGGCGCACCACGCCGAGCGGGGTCCTGAGCGTCTGGGAATTCGGCACCACCGGCAGGCCGATGTCCCTGCGGTCGGGCAGCCACACCGTGCGCTTCGCGTACGACGAAGCGGGCCGGGAGGTCGAGCGCGACCTAGGGGGCGTGGCACTCAGCTGGCAGTGGGACGACAACAACCGTTCGACAGCACAGACACTGTCAACCCGCGGCCCGAAGTCCCCGATGGCGCAACGGCGGACCTTCACTCACGCCGCGGACGGAAGCCTCACAGCCGTCGATGACGCCTCGGGGGGCTTCCACCACTTCGAGCTGGATTCCGCGAGCCGCGTCACTGCCGTCAACGGTGCCGACTGGACCGAGGCATACGTCTATGACACCGCCGGGAATCTCGCCGCCGCGACACTGCCGGCCGGTGAGCACACCAGCCCGGAATCGGGCGACCGGTCCTACAACGGAACGCTCATCCAGCGGGCGGGGCACGTCAACTACACATACGACGATCAGGGCCGGGTGGTCAGGCGTACGCAAAAGCTACTCTCGGGTGGCAGTCGTGTATATCAATACGTGTGGAACGCCGAAGACCGGCTCACGGACGTCACCACCCCGGACGGCATCGCCTGGCACTACGAGTACGACCCGCTCGGCCGCCGAATCTCCAAGTCACGCCTTGCCGACGACGGAACTACCGCCCTGGAAACAACGGAATTCGTCTGGGACGGCACGCGCCTCGCCGAGCAGACAACCGCGGATGCCACGACAACCTGGGATTGGGAACACGGCGACATACCCGTCGCACAGACGGTTCGCGCCGCATTGCGCGATGCCCCTCAGGACGACATCGACGAGCGCTTCTACGCCATAGTCACCGATCTGGTCGGTACGCCAACCGAAATGGTCGACGTATACGGTGTGATCGTCTGGAAGAATCGGTCGACACTGTGGGGATCACCGCTCGGCGTCACGTCACCGGCGAATGTGGACTGCCCTCTGCGCTTTCCCGGGCAGTACTACGACGCCGAGACCGGCTTGCACTACAACTATCAACGCTATTACGAACCCGGGACCGCCCGATACCTCAGCCCGGACCCGCTCGGCCTCACTGCCGCTCCCGATCACCACGGCTATGTCTCCAACCCTCTCAATTGGTCCGATCCGCTGGGTCTCAAGGCCAAGTGTCTGGTGGATCTCTACCACGGCACAACGGGAGCCGGCCTGGACGGAATCCTCAAGAACGGGATCGATCCCACCTTCAGTACTCGGGCCATGGACTTCGGACGCGGCGGCTTCTACGTCACCAATGACGCCAACCAGGCCCGACAGTGGGCCACAAGACTCGCCGACCGGGCGGGCGGCACAGCGGAGGTACTGCACTTCCGCGTTCCGAAGAGCGAGCTGGACAACCTCACGAGTAAGATCTTCCATGGTCCCAGCGACGACCTGGCCAGCTTCATCAGGCATCACCGCAATGGCTGCGCAATGCACAGCTTCGAGATGGTGGAGGGCCCCATGCTGTTGAACCTCAGGGCTTTCCGCGGCGGCGCGGACGGCGTCTTCAAGGGACACCAGATAGCGATCTTCTCCTCTAAGGCAGCTGATCTGTTCACCCGATCCTTGGTCCGTTAGGAGATCGACTCGTGTCCGAGTTCACGATGCCCGCAGTTCCGGAGATGCAGGAATATCTGGGCGAAGTCGCCGAAGAACTGGTGACCCTCTTCGGGATCTCCCGGGCCGAGGCGGTGGCGCGTATCAACCGGGCGTGGGGCAACCAGGTGTTCAACGAATGGCCCGACCTACTGGCCCACGAGGAGCCCGAGCACTGGGCCTACGGCCTCTACTACGAAGGTGACGTGCCCTACTGGGAGCCCGACGCCGACCGGTCCCAATGGCGGATCCGCCAGGCCCCGCCGCGGGACTCGCCCGCCTGGACCCTGGAGGCCTGACCGGGTGGCGGTATCGCGGGCCCGGCAGAGGCACTCGGCACGGTCCGCCCGGTGCCGACGGATCCTCAGCGCGACCTGGCAGGCCACATCTGACCGGAAAGGGTGCTCCGAACCCTTTCCCCGCACCGCAGGATGACAAGGGCTGAGCGGTTCCGGGGTCATGGGGGGAACGGACGATGCAGCATCTGGCGTGTCCTGAGGGCCGTTGGGAGGTGGCGACGGCGCTGCCGCATGCCCGGCTGCGGCCGGGGGTGCAGCGGTACCGGGGGTACCGGCTGAACCTGGACCTGCCGCGGCAGCGGCTGGAGGTCCCGGACGGCGCGGTGACGCTGTTGTTCTCCTTCGACCACGAAGTGCGGGTGACGGAGGCCCTGACGCCGTCGGCCCCCGGCAACGCCCACCGCTCGATGCTGGTCGGGCTACGCACCAGCGCCGGCCTCGGGCGGCACAGCGGGCGGCTGTACGGCCTGGAGGTCATCCTCTCGCCATGGAAGGCGTATTCGCTGTTCGGGATCCCGATGCACGAACTCGCCGACACCATCACCGACCCCATCGACCTGCTCGGCCCCCGCTGCCGCGATCTCGCCGACGCCCTCGCCTGCGCCGCTGGCTGGGCCCAGCGCTTCGACCTGCTGGACACCGTGTTCCTGCACTGGTCCGAGGACGCGCTCCCCGTCTCGGACCGCGTCCGGTACGCCTGGCGGGAACTCGCCAGGACCTCCGGCGCCCTGCCCATCGGCGAGCTCGTCGCCGCCACCGGGTGGGGCTGGCGGCAGTTGGAGAACCGCTTCCGCGCCGAGATCGGGCTGACGCCGAAGGGCGCGGCGCGCGTCATGCGGCTGCGCAAGGTGCTGCGGCTGATGGCGGCGGACCTGCCGGTGGCGGGCATCGCCGCCGAGTGCGGATTCAGCGACCAGGCGCACCTGAACCGCGAGTTCAAGGCGATGATCGGCCGCACCCCCCGCCAGTTCCGGCACGCCCGCGGCCTGGACTTCGCGGGCCCGCCCACGGTGGACCGGGTGGACGGCCAGGTCACCAGCATCATCCTGACCTGACGCCGGCCTGCGCCGAACCGTGCCGGGTGCGGGTGCGGGTGCGGGTGCGGGTGCCGGGTGCGGGTGCGGGTGCGAATTTCTTCAATACGGCGCGACCGCCGCTCTGCGAGCCTGCCGAGGTGTATGACACCAGAACGGCCCCGTCCGCCCCGGCGGCACTACGGCGCTACCAGGAACTGCTCGCGGACCAGAACCGGTTGCTCGCCGAGCAGAACGCCCTGCTGGAACGCATCCAGACCTTCACCGCCCTGGCCGCCGCACCGTCACCGCCCGCCGTCTCCCGCTGCGACCCACCCGTCCTGCCCCCGACGCTCGTGCAGCGCCACATCCTGCTGCTCCTCGCGGACGGCACCAAGGACAGCGCGATCGCCCGCCGGCTGGGCGTCAGCGAACGATCCGTCCGCCGCCACGTCGGCTCCCTCGCCGAACGGGCCGGAGCCAGCAACAGGTTCACCCTGGCACTGGCCGCGGCCCGCCTCGGCTGGCTGCCGGCCTACGACCGGCGGGCCGTCTAGGCCCACTGGGCCCTCTAGTACCAGCCGGTACACACGGTGGTGCCGTTGAACCCGCACGCCCGCATGACGTAACCCGCGTCATCGAAGGCCGGCGTGTGGGTGTCGCTGCCCGACTGCTGCGTGGTCATCCCCATCGGCCCGGTCCACGTGGACCCACCGTTGCTCGACCGGTCGACCCACACCTTGTTGCCCACGTTGGAACTGCTGATCCGTCCCCACGCGCACCGGCTGGACGTGCTGTAGCGCAGCTCGATGTACATGCTCCCGTTGTGCGCGGTCTTCTTGGTCACCGCGTTGCTCGTACTGCACGCCGCTGGCGCGCTGGGCGCCGCGCTCGCGGCTGGGGCGAGGGTGACGACACCCGCCACGACGATGGCGGTACTTCCGATTCCTGCGGCGATCCGGCGCTTGAGCGAAGACATCTGCGATTCCCTTCGGCTACCTGCTGGGACCCCCCGATCCCACCAGCCGAAGTCCCCCCGGACGAGGGCGAACAGGACATGCGTCCCCTTCCGGACACCCTGGAACCGTTAGACCGCCGCGTACGTCGTTGCGGCGGTCACCGTGCCGCCAGCTCGAACCACATCAGCTTGCCGCACAGCCCGAACGGCTCCTCCCCCAGCGCGTATCCGCCGCACCGGTCCGAGAACAGGTCCAGCAGGAAGAGCCCGCGCCCGCCGTCCGCGTCCGGATCCGGCGCGAGCGCCGCCGGCAGCTCCGGGTTGTTGTCCCGGACCGTCACCCGCAGCCGACGCGGCTCCCAGTTGAGCCGCAGCGAAGCGGGGCCCTGCGCGTAGCGGTACGCGTTGGTCGCCAGCTCCGAGGTCAACAGCGCAGCCGTATCGACGAGTTCACGTAAGCCGTGTGCCACGAGGATCGCCCGGACGGTCGTCCGGGCGATCCCGGGCGCGCGTGGGTCGTGCGGCAGTTGGAGGTAGTACTCCCACGTTTCCGCTTCGCGGCGGGCGGGGTCGGGACACGACGGCTGCACGGCGTACATGTTGCCCTCCGGGCCGGGTTGAGTGGCGTGGGTCACACCGTAGTGGATTCTGACTCACATGTGAGTCCATTTCCAACTAACAGGTGAACTATTCTTGCGGCTGCTGGACCGGCCTCGTGCAGCGCTGACAAACTGGCTCCGGCCTGCGAGAGAGGACCCATGGCATCGAAGAACCCACCGACAGGTAGGCAGCGCCGCCTGGCCACGGAGGTCCGCAGGCTTCGCGAACAAGCAGGTCTCTCCGTGGCGGAGGCCGCCGAGCGGCTGGGCGCGGACCGGACGATGGTCTCGAACATCGAAGCGGCACGCACCGGCCTCAGCGAGGACCGGGTCCGCCAGATCGCCAGCTTCTACCGATGCTCCGACCACGCGCTGATCGATGCCCTGGCCGGGATGACCGGTGCGCGACGGGGTCGTCTCTGGTGGGACGAGTACCGCGGCAAGGTTCCCGGCGGGTTCCTCGACATCTGCGAGTTGGAGCACTTCGCCGTCTCTTTGCGTACCTCCCAGACGACACATCTGCCGGGACTGTTCCAGACCGAAGACCATGCCCGCGCGATCTTCTCGCTCGCCGTCCCCAAGCCCCGCCCGCTTGAGCTGGAGTTGCGGCTCGCGCAGCGGATGGCACGTCAGACCGTCCTCGACCGGCCCGACCCACCGCAGTACACCGGGATCATCCACGAGGCCGCGCTCCGCATTCAGTTCGGCGGCCCGAAAACCACGCGTGCGCAGCTCGAGTACCTCGCCGAGGCCTCCGAGCGGGAGCGCGTCACCCTGCTGGTGATCCCCTTCAGCGCCGGTGGGATCTTCGGTGACGGCCAGTCCATCCTCTACGCCAAGGGTCCCGTCCCGCAGTTGGACACCGTGCAGTTGGACTCGGCGCTCGGCCCGGTCTTCGTCGACGCCCCGACGCCGCTGACGAACTATGCGGCGCTGCTCGACAACATGGAGCAGATGGCAATGCCCGCAGTCGCGTCCCGGGAGCTCATCCTGGCAATCGCCCGCGAACTCTGAGAGGTGGCCGTACGTGTCCCGACCGAACTGGCAGAAGTCCTCGTTCTCCGGCGGAGGCGGCAACAACTGCATACAGCTGGCCGTCACCGGCCCCCGCGTATCCATACGCGAAAGCACCGAGCCCGGGGCGATCGTGACGACCACCCCCGCCCGGCTCAGGGCGTTCCTCGACGCCGTGAAGGCAGGGGCCCTCGACGCGCCGCGTCAGGCGTAGGCTCGACCGCGGCACAGGCCGCGCAGCCCTGGCGTGCCGCCCCGCGGGCGTGGCGGAATACGATGCGAGGGGCGCGGCCGGCCCACCCCTCGGCCGACAACATTCGACGGAACAGGACCACCCTCACCGTGACTGCACTGACACTCAGCACTTCCTCCGGCGCAGCGTTGCGCGCGGATGCCGTCGTCATCGGAGTGACCAAGGGCGCCAAGGGCCCCGAGGTCGCCGCCGGTGCGGAGGCCGTGGACGCGGCGTTCGACGGCAAGCTCGCCGCGACGCTGGAACTCCTCGGCGCCTCGGGCGGCGAGGGCGAGGTGACGAAGCTGCCGGCTCCGTCCGGCGTGAAGTCGGCGGTGGTGCTCGCTGTGGGTCTGGGTGAGACGCCCGCCGACGGTGCCGGCTACGACGCCGAGGCGCTGCGCCGGGCGGCCGGTGCCGCGGCGCGTGCGCTGAGCGGGACGAAGAAGGCGGCGTTCGCGCTGCCGGCGACGGACGCGGCGGGCGTGGAGGCGGTGGCGACGGGCGCACTGCTGGGCGCTTACGCGTACACGGCGTACCGGGTGGACAGCGCCGGCGGCAAGGGTCCGCTGGGCGAGATCGCCCTGGTGGGTGCCAAGCCGCGCGACAAGGCGCACAAGGCCGCGGCCGAGCGGGCGACCGCGGTGGCCGAGGAGGTCAACCGGGCGCGTGACCTGATCAACATGCCGCCGAACGACCTGAACCCGAAGGCGTTCGCGTCGGCGGTCCAGGCCGCGGGCAAGGAGCACGGCCTCAAGGTCGAGGTGCTCGACGAGAAGGCGCTGCTCAAGGGCGGCTTCGGCGGCATCATGGGCGTCGGCCAGGGCTCGGCGACCCCGCCGCGGCTGGTGAAGGTGGCGTACACCCACCCGAAGGCGAAGAAGACCGTCGCGCTGGTCGGCAAGGGCATCACGTACGACTCGGGCGGCATCTCCCTCAAGCCCCCGGGCCACAACGAGACGATGAAGTGCGACATGAGCGGCGCGGCCGCCGTGTTCGCGACCGTCGTGGCCGCGTCCAAGCTGGGCCTGCAGGTCAACGTGACCGGCTGGCTGGCGCTCGCGGAGAACATGCCGGGCGGCAACGCGACGCGTCCCGGCGACGTGCTGAAGATGTACTCGGGCAAGACCGTCGAGGTGCTCAACACCGACGCCGAGGGCCGGCTGGTCCTGGCGGACGCGCTGGCGCGCGCCTCCGAGGACAACCCGGACGCGATCGTGGACGTGGCGACGCTGACCGGCGCGATGGTGCTGGCGCTCGGTACTCGTACGTTCGCGATCATGTCGAACGACGACGGCTTCCGTACCGTGCTGCACGAGACGGCGACGGAGTCGGGCGAGCAGGCGTGGCCGATGCCGATGCCGCCGGAGCTGCTCAAGGCGATGGACTCCCCGGTCGCGGACATCGCGAACATGGGCGAGCGGGCGGGCGGCGGCCTGGTGGCCGGTCTGTTCCTGCAGGAGTTCGTGGGCGAGGGCATCACCTGGGCGCACCTGGACATCGCGGGCCCGGCGTTCAACGAGGGCGCGCCGTTCGGCTACACCCCGAAGGGCGGCGCCGGCACGGCGGTCCGCACCCTGGTCCGGCTGGTCGAGAAGGCCGCCGCGGGCGACGTCCTCTAGACCCCCGGCAAACCCCGGACGGACGCGCTTCCGACCGCGCGTTTCAGCCGGAATTCAGTGCTCGTTTGTACGAAGGTACGGCCCCGGGCTAGCACGCCCGGGGCCGTACGCGCGACCGGGCGGGTGTTCGCCCTGAGCGAGATTCCAGCGCCCGGAGTGCCCCTTACGGGCCAGTAGCCTCCCGGGATGAGGCTTAAGTCCGTCTCAGACCCCGGCCCGGTGGCCCGTCCGCCGCGAACAAGTGCGAAGATGTTGGTCGGCACGACAGGGCCCAGTTTTCACAGTTTTCAGACATAGCGGCCGAATAACAGCCGCCGCCCGGTCACCACAGACCGGCTCCGGCGTACCCATGCATGGAGGACGTGACGTGGCGAACGACGCCAGCACCGTTTTCGACCTAGTGATCCTCGGCGGCGGCAGTGGCGGTTACGCCGCGGCGCTGCGCGCGGCGCAGCTGGGCCTGGACGTCGCCCTGATCGAGAAGAACAAGCTCGGTGGCACGTGTCTGCACAACGGCTGCATCCCCACAAAGGCTCTGCTGCACGCGGGCGAGATCGCCGACCAGGCTCGTGAGAGCGAGCAGTTCGGTGTCAAGACCACCTTCGATGGCATCGACATGGCGGGTGTCCACAAGTACAAGGACGACGTGATCGCGGGCCTGTACAAGGGTCTGCAGGGGCTGGTCGCCAGCCGCAAGATCACTTACGTCACGGGTGAGGGCCGGGTGTCCTCCCCCACCACCGTCGATGTGAACGGCGAGCGCTACACCGGCCGCCACCTCCTGCTGGCGACCGGCTCCGTGCCGAAGTCGCTGCCGGGTCTGACCATCGACGGCGACCGCATCATCTCCTCGGACCACGCGCTGGTCCTGGACCGCGTCCCGAAGTCCGCGATCGTGCTGGGCGGCGGCGTCATCGGCGTCGAGTTCGCCTCCGCGTGGAAGTCCTTCGGCGCGGACATCACGATCATCGAGGGCCTGCCGCACCTGGCCCCGCTGGAGGACGAGAACAGCTCCAAGATCCTGGAGCGCGCCTTCCGCAAGCGCGGCATCAAGTTCAACCTCGGCACCTTCTTCCAGAAGGCCGAGTACACGGCCGACGGTGTGAAGGTGACCCTCGCCGACGGCAAGGAGTTCGAGGCCGAGCTGCTGCTCGTCGCCGTCGGCCGCGGCCCGGTCTCGCAGGGCCTGGGCTACGAGGAGGCCGGTGTCGCACTCGACCGCGGCTATGTCCTCGTCGACGAGTACATGCAGACCAACGTGCCGACCATCTCGGCCGTCGGCGACCTCGTCCCGACCCTCCAGCTCGCGCACGTCGGCTTCGCCGAGGGCATCCTGGTAGCTGAGCGGCTGGCCGGTCTCAAGGCCGTGCCGATCGACTACGACGGCGTTCCGCGCGTCACGTACTGCCACCCGGAGGTCGCCTCCGTCGGTATCACCGAGGCGAAGGCCAAGGAGCTGTACGGCGCCGACAAGGTCGTCACCCTGAAGTACAACCTCGCGGGCAACGGCAAGAGCAAGATCCTCAAGACCGCGGGCGAGATCAAGCTCGTCCAGGTCAGGGATGGTGCCGTCGTCGGCGTCCACATGGTCGGTGACCGTATGGGCGAGCAGGTCGGCGAAGCCCAGCTGATCTACAACTGGGAAGCGCTGCCGGCCGAGGTCGCCCAGCTCATCCACGCGCACCCGACCCAGAGCGAGGCGCTCGGCGAGGCCCACCTGGCCCTCGCGGGCAAGCCGCTGCACTCGCACGACTAAGCCCCTCACCACGCACCCCATCCGCACAGATCGTTAGGAGCAACCGCAACCATGGCGGTTTCCGTAACCCTTCCGGCGCTCGGCGAGAGCGTGACCGAGGGCACCGTCACCCGTTGGCTCAAGGCCGAGGGTGAACGCGTCGAGGCAGACGAGCCGCTGCTCGAGGTGTCGACCGACAAGGTCGACACCGAGATCCCGTCGCCCGCTTCCGGCATTCTGGCCTCCATCAAGGTGGCCGAGGACGAGACCGTCGAGGTCGGCGCCGAGCTGGCCATCATCGACGACGGCTCGGGCGCGCCCGCCGCCGCCCCGGCCGCTGCCGAGGCTCCGGCCCCGGCTCCCGTCCAGGCCGAGGCCCCCGCCGCGCCGGCTCCGGCCGCCGAGGCCCCCGCGGCCCCGGCCCCGGCCGCCGCTCCCTCGGGCTCCGCCGAGGGCACCCCGGTCCTGCTGCCCGCACTGGGCGAGTCGGTCACCGAGGGCACCGTCACCCGTTGGCTCAAGTCGGTCGGCGAGACCGTCGAGGCCGACGAGCCGCTGCTCGAGGTCTCCACCGACAAGGTCGACACCGAGATCCCGGCCCCGACCGGTGGTGTCCTCCTGGAGATCCTCATCAACGAGGACGAGACCGCCGAGGTCGGCGCCAAGCTCGCCGTCATCGGCGCCGCGGGTGCCGCTCCGGCGGCTGCCCCGGCCGCCGCGGCTCCGGCTCCGGCCGCCACCCCGGCACCGGCTCCCGCCGCCCCCGCCCAGGCCCCGGCCGCCGCTCCGGCACCGGCCACCTCGGGTGACGACGGCGCCTACGTGACCCCCCTGGTCCGTAAGCTCGCCTCCGAGAACGGCGTGAACCTGTCCTCGGTCAAGGGCACCGGCGTCGGTGGCCGTATCCGCAAGCAGGACGTCCTCGCCGCCGCCGAGGCCGCCAAGGCCGCGGCCACCGCGGCCCCGGCCGCGTCCGCGCCCGCTCCGAAGGCCGCCCTCGTGGCGTCCCCGCTGCGCGGCCAGACGGTCAAGATGACCCGCATGCGCAAGGTCATCGGCGACAACATGATGAAGGCGCTGCACAGCCAGGCGCAGCTCACCAGCGTGGTCGAGGTGGACATCACCAAGATCATGCAGATGCGCAACAAGGCCAAGGACGCGTTCGCGCAGCGCGAGGGCGTCAAGCTCTCGCCGATGCCGTTCTTCGTCAAGGCCGCGGCCCAGGCGCTGAAGGCCCACCCGGTCGTCAACGCCCGGATCAACGACGACGAGGGCACCATCACCTACTTCGACTCCGAGAACATCGGTATCGCGGTGGACTCCGAGAAGGGTCTGATGACTCCGGTCATCAAGGGTGCGGGCGACCTCAACATCGCGGGTATCTCCAAGCGGACCGCGGAGCTGGCCGGCAAGGTCCGGGCGAGCAAGATCAGCCCGGACGAGCTGTCCGGCGCCACCTTCACGATCAGCAACACCGGCTCGCGCGGTGCGCTGTTCGACACGGTGATCGTGCCCCCGAACCAGGCCGCCATCCTGGGCATCGGCGCGACCGTCAAGCGTCCGGTGGTCATCGAGACCGCCGAGGGCACCGTCATCGGCGTCCGCGACATGACGTACCTGGCGCTCTCCTACGACCACCGCCTGGTGGACGGTGCCGATGCGGCCCGTTACCTGACGGCCGTCAAGGAGATCCTGGAAGCCGCCGAGTTCGAGACCGAGATCGGTCTCTGACACTCATGCCGCGTCCCTGACGCGGCGAGGTGATCGCAGTGCGACGCCCCCGACCCGGTACGCCGGGCCGGGGGCGTCGGCGTTCCGGCGGTGAGGACGGTCCGGCAGAGCGGACCACCTTGCCCTCGGGCTCGTCATTCGCCTTGTCGGCCACGCCGCACCTCCTGTAGTGGTACGTACTGCATGACCGTCGCAGCCATACCCGGCACCCTGTGCCAGGTTTCCTCCGGAGGCATCTTGCCGCTTCACATAGATCTGCTGACCGACCCCACCGGCGCGCAGCTCCACGACTGGCACCAGGTGCTCACCGCCGCCCTCGGCCATGACCTGCCCGGTGATCCGGTCCCCTCGTCGGACGATGTGTCCGCTCAGCTCACGACGCCGAGCGCCCACAGCCGCAAGCTGCTGTGGCTGGCGCGGAACACCGCGGGGGCGCCGGTGGGAACCGCCGCACTGCGGCTGTTCGACGAGCCGGGGCGCTCCCATCTCGCGGCGCTGGAGCTGTACTCGCACCCCGCCCACCGGCGGCTCGGCGCCGGTTCCCTGCTGCTGGACACCGCCGTGGGCGCGGCCCGCGACAACGGGCGGCGCAGCCTCGTCACCAGAACCACGGTCGGGACCCCCGGCGACCGGTTCCTGGCCACCCGCGCGTTCACCCCGGCGCTGAAGCTCACCTGGCGGCGGCTGCGGTTCGACAGCATGGACACCGCCGCGATCGGCGCGTTCGCCGGCGAGCAGCACCACGGCTACCGGCTGGAGACCTGGGAGGGCGTCGCCCCGGAAGCTCTGATCGACGGCTTCGCGCTCGCCAAGCGGGCCATGGGCGTGGGCGCCGGGCCGGCCGGCGGGATCCCCCCCGGCCATGTGCCGTGGAACGCCGAGCGGGTCCGATCCGCCTCCGAGATCTTCGCCAAGCGCGGCGAGCAGCTGATCACCGTGGCCGCGATCAGTGAGGCGGACGGCTCGGTGGCCGGGTACACCGAGCTGGTCGTACCGGCCGACGGCTCCGGCCGCGCGCTGCAGTACGACACGGCCGTCGTCCCCGGCCATCGCGGGCACGGGCTCGGGCGCTGGATGAAGGCGTCGATGATCCAGCGGATCACGTCCGAGCTGCCCGGAGTGACGGAGATCGAGACCGACAACGCCGACGACAACCGGCACATGGTGGCGATCAACACGGGGCTCGGCTTCGTGCCCGTCCGGCAGACGGTGGAGTACCAGCTGCGCCTGGCGGAATGATTTCCTCCGATCCGTCCCACGACCGCCGGGGAGCGCCCTGCGACGTCATCCGGCCATTGAGCCCAAACGTGCGTAACGACACGGGCGCATACGGGGCACTCCGCGTGCGTCCGGCCCCGGCAACCGGGAAGCTGGACGCGTGATGGACGAGACGGAGTTCTGGGAGATCATCGACAGTACGCGCGCGGCCGCGGACGGTGATCCGGAGGAACAGGCCGATCTGCTGATCGAGCGGCTCGCGCTGCTCGATCCGGACTCGGTCACGGACTTCGCGCGGCACTTCGAGACGCGCTTCGCGCGGGCCTTCCGCTGGGACGTGTGGGGCGCCGCCGACATCATGCTGGGCGGCGCCGACGACGAGGCGTTCGACTTCTTCCGCTGCTGGCTGATCGGACAGGGCCGGCACGTCTTCGAGGGTGCCCTGCACAGCCCCGACGACCTGGCCTTCCTCGTCGCGGAGTTCGACCCGGAGGTCGACGGCGACGCCGAGGAGCTGGGTTACGCGGCGGACGAGGCGTACGAGCAGCTGACCGGGGTGCGGCTGCCCGACCTGGAGCTGCCGCCGCCCGGTGACCCGGAGGGCGAGCAGCTGGACATGGACGACACGGACCTCATGGCGGACCGGTTCCCCAAGTTGTGGGCCCGCTTCGGCTGACCGGACCGCCCGGCTGACCGGACCGCCCGGCCGGAGGAGCCGCTGACCGGACCGCCTGAGCCGGCCGGCCGACCGGCCCGCCTACGCAGCGGCGAAGTCCAGCGGCCGGCCCATCAGCACGTCGTCCACGTACGCGCCTTCCAGCAGGAACTCGCCCGGCAGGACGCCCTCGACCGCGAACCCCATCGACTCGTAGAGCCGCCGCGCCGGAGCGTTGTGGCCCAGCACCCGCAGGGTCATCCGGGTCGCGCCCTGCCGGCCCGCCTCGTGCAGCGCCGCGGCCATCAGCCTGCGGGCGATGCCCCGGCCGCGGGCCCAGGTGTCCACCGCGAGCCCCTGTATCTGGCGGACGTGCGCGTTGCACGGCAGCGGGGTGGGCGGCACGATCCGCACATAACCGGCCACCCGCCCGTCGACCTGCGCGACGAGGATCTCCTCCGGCGTATGGCGCTCGTCGTAGAACGGCTTGCCGGGGTCGGGAGGCGGCTGCACCGCGTGCAGCGAGGACCAGGTGCGGACATCGATCCCGACGAGGTCGGCCTCGTCGGCGTAGGTCGCCGAACGGACCATCACATCTGACATGCCGGCAACTCTGCCACGTGCGGCTCCCGGCCCCCAGAGCGCCCCGCCGGGTCCCGTCGCGGGGCAGAATGGCCCCATGCGTATCGCAGTCACCGGCGCGTCAGGCCTGATCGGTTCCGCCCTCGTCCGCTCCCTCGGCACCGACGGGCACGTGGTCGTCCGCCTGGTCCGGCGCGAACCCGCCGGCCCCGACGAGGTCCGCTGGGACCCCGCCCGCCAGTCCGTGGACACCAAGGGGCTGACGGGCTGCGACGCGGTCGTCCACCTCGCCGGCGCGGGCGTCGGCGACCACCGCTGGACCGCCGCGTACAAGAAGGAGATCCACGACAGCCGGGTCCTCGGCACCACCGCCATCGCCCGGGCCGTCGCGTCCCTCGACACCCCGCCCAAGGTCTTCGTCTGCGGCACCGCGCTCGGCTACTACGGCGACACCGGCGACCGCCGCACGGACGAGGACGGCCCGGCCGGCGCGGGCTTCCTCGCCGGCGTCGTCCAGGACTGGGAGGCCGCCGCGGAACCCGCGGCCGCGGCCGGCATCCGGACCGTCTTCGCCCGCACCGGCCTCGTCGTGTCCCGCCGGGGCGGCGCCTGGGGACGGCTGTTCCCGCTCTTCAACGCCGGTCTCGGCGGCCGGCTCGGCGACGGGCGCCAGTACTGGAGCTTCATCTCCCTGCACGACGAGATCGCCGCGTTCCGCCACATCATCGACACCGCGAGCCTCTCGGGACCGGTGAACCTGACGGCGCCTGAACCCCTCACCAACCGCGAGGTGACCGCCGCGATGGGCCGCGTCATGCACCGGCCCACCCTCGCCACCGTCCCCGCGTTCGCCCTGCGCATCGCGCTCGGCGAGTTCTCCCAGGACGTCCTGATGAGCCAGCGGGTGGTGCCGCGGCGGCTGCTCGACTCGGGCTTCTCCTTCGCGTTCCCGGGCATCGAGGAGAGCATCCGGGCCGCGTTCGGGCACTGAGTGCCGAAAGGCTGAATCGCACCGTGCACCTGGTGCATCAGCCACGTGTGATGAGGGCATGACCCCTACCAGCGCCAGCTGACGCGAGCGGGGAACGAAGCCAACCTCCGGGAGGGGCATCGTGCTCTCAACAGCACGGCAAGCGGACGTCGTCGTGATCGGGGCCGGGCTCGCGGGCCTCGCAGCGGCGCACCATCTGATCAGTGCGGGGCTGACCGTCACCGTGCTGGAAGCGGGATCCCGGGTCGGCGGCCGGATGGCCACCGACACCGTGGACGGTTTCCGGCTCGACCACGGTCCACAGCTGCTCAACACGTCGTACTCCGAACTCCGGCGCACCCCGGGGCTCCAGGGGCTGCGGCTGCGCCCGTTCGCCCCCGGCGCCCTGGTGCGGGCCGGCGGCCGCGGCTACCGCGTCGGCGACACCCGCGGCACCCGGGCCCGGGCCGTGCTCTCCGCCGCCAGGACCCCGCTCGGCGACACCCTCGACCGGGCGGGGCTCGGCACCGCGCTCAACCGGCTGGCCGCCACCTCCACCGCCCGGCTCCTCGCCCGGCCCGAGACCACCACGGCCGCCGCACTCGCCGCCCGTGGCTTCGCCCCCCGGCTCCTCGACGGATTCGTCCGCCCCCTGCTCAACGCCCTGCTCTGCGACCCGGACCTCACCACGTCCAGCCGGTGCGCCGACCTCGTGCTGCGCGGCTTCGCCCGCGGCGGAACGTGCCTGCCCGCCTCCGGCGCGGCCGCCGTCCCGCACCGCCTCGCCGCCGCCCTGCCGCCGGGCACCGTGCGCCTCGGCGTCCGGGCCACCGCCGTCTCCGTCAACGCCGTCGCCACCGACGGCCGCGGATCCGGCGAACTGCCCTGCCGAGCCGTGGTGGTGGCCACCGGCGCCCGCGCCGCCGGCGAACTCCTCCCCGGCCTCCGGGTACCCGGCTTCCACGCCGTAACCGTCGTCCACCACGCCGCGCCCCGTTCCCCGCTGCGCGAGCCCCTGCTGGTCCTCGACGCCGACCGGCACGGTCCCGTCTCGCACACCCTCCCGGCCAGCGAACTCGACCCCTCCCGCGCCCCGTCAGGACGCGCCCTCGTCACCTCCGTCCTCCTCGGCCCCCAGGAGGACGGCCGCACCGACGACATCGCCGTCCGCAAGCACCTGGCCGAGCTGTACGAAACCTCGACGGACGACTGGGAACCCCTCGCCACCCACCACGACCCCGAGGCCGTCCCCGTGATGACCGCCCCCCACGACCTCCGACGCCCCGTCCGGCTCCTGTGCGGCCTCTACGTCTGCGGCGACCACCGCGACACCAGCACCGTCCAAGGCGCCCTCCTCTCCGGCCACCGCGCCGCCACCCACCTCCTGGCGGACTTCGGCCTCCACCCGGCCCTGGTGACGTCCCCCCAACCGGCGGAGGAGGCGGCGTAGAGCCACGCGCCTCCGACGTGAGGACACGGACACCAGCACCCACCCCTTCCCGCCGGCTGGAGCGGGCGTGAGGTGACCGGGGCCGGAGGGGTGGGGCTTCGACATGCTGCCGAGCTGTTTGTGAGCCGCTGGGGGCACCCCCGGCCGAAGGCTGGGGGACCGTGAACAGTCAATTTCGAAGCACCGCACCGCAGGACCCGGTCACCGCACCCCCAACCGGCCCGAAGGAACCTCAGCCCACGGCCAACCCCAGCGCCGCCGCCCGCTCGTAGAACCCCCGCGCCGCCCCCGTCTCCCGAAACGGCTCCAACCGCCGCCCGAAGTCCCGCACATACTCCACCGCCCGGGTCGACCGCATCTCGGTCGCCTGCTGCATCGCCTCTCCTCCGAGCGCACACGCCAGATCCACCTCCCCCAACCCCAACCGCGCAGAAGCCAGCACCGTCCGGCAGAACACCCGGCTCCGCGCGTACGCCGGCCCCCGCAACTGCAGCGAGCGCTCCGCGTACTGGGCCGACGCCCGGTACTGCTGCAGATCCCGGTGGCAGTGGCCGAACTCGTCCGCGAGCTGCGCCTCGTCGAAGAACCGTGCCCAGTACGGGACTTCGTCCCCCGCCCGGGCCGCCTCCAGCGAGCGCTCCGCGCGCGCCAGCGCGGCCGAGCAGGCCCGCACCTCGCCCAGCAGCCCATGCCCGCGCGCTTCCGCCGCGTGCAGAAGAGCCTGTACGACGGCGGGCGCGCTCGTGCCGACCCCCTGCTGCGCCACCCGCGCGAGCTGGACCGCCTCGCGCCCGTGCCCGAGGTAGACCGCCTGACGGCTCATCGTGACGAGGACGTAGCCGCCGTAGACGCGGTCGCCGGACGCCTGGGCGAGGCGCAGGGCCTGGACGAAGTAGCGCTGCGCGAGGCCGTGGGCGCCGATGTCGTAGGAGGTCCAGCCGGCCAGCCGCGTCAGGTCGGCGACCGCGCCGAACAGCCGCCGTCCGAGCGCCTCGCCGTACGTGCCGCGCAGCATCGGCTCGGCCTCGTGTTCGAGGTAGCGGACGAGCGCCTGACGGGCGTGGCCGCCGCCGTAGGTGTTGTCGAGGGTCCGGAAGAGGTCGCCGACGGAGCGCAGCGCGGCGATGTCGCCCATGGTGACGCGCTGGCGGGAGACGGCGGCGCGGGCCGGCCCGTGGCCGCCGCGCGTCTGCGCGGGGATCCGGGCCCGGCCGGTGCGCTCCGCCTCCGACCCCCCGGAACCACCACCGACCGCACCACCGGCACCACTACTGGCGCCACTGCTCACCCCGTGCGCCACATGCTCGTCCGCCCGCCCGATGAGCCAGTCGCGGCTCGGCACCACCAGCCCGGCCGGTGTGAAGGCGATCTTGCGCAGCTCGGCCTGGCTACCGGTGTCTTTCCGCCACAGTCCGCTGATGATGTCGATGGCTTCTTCCGGTCCTGCGGCGAACTCCAGGCCCGCGTAGACCGGCGCGCACGCGTCGAGCCCGAGATCCTGAGCGGACAGCCGCCGCCCGAGCCGTCGCGTGAAAACCTCCGCGATGAGCGCGGGGGTGGTGCCGCGCGGCTGCTGGCCGCGCAGCCAGCGCGTCACGGAGGTCTTGTCGTAGCGCAGGTCCAGGCCGTGCTCGATCCCGAGCTGGTCGACCCGGCGGGCGAGCCCCGCGTTGGAGAAGCCGGCCTCGGTGATCAGGGTGGCGAGCTGGCGGTTGGGCGAACGCTGCGGGGATCGGTCCGTCATCGGCTGCGCGGTCCACTTCCTTCGAAGGACTCCGGAACGGCGTGAATGTAACGGCCTGTAGTGCCGCGCTCACCACCAGAGCCTCAGATTCCCCCGAATGGGTGACAGCCCAGCCCATTGACTTGCAAAGCCGTATCTTCCGGTCACCGACCGTGGTACCGACGCCCACCCGAACAACTCCGGCCCGCCCCCCACCCCAGCTTCCCCGGCCCCTTGAAGGCGGCCTTCGGCCCGGTCGTACAGTTGCAGGGGCGCTAACGAGGCGACTACGAGGAGCTGACGTGACTGACCTGCACTTTGTCCACCTGGGCTTCGGGGCGGACGCCGTCGAATACCAGGAGGCATGGCAGGAGCAGCGCAGGGTGCACGCCGCGCGCTTCGAGGACGAGATCCCCGACACCTGCCTCCTCCTCGAACACCCGCCGGTCTACACCGCGGGCCGTCGCACCGCCGACAACGAGCGCCCGCTGGACGGCACGCCGGTCGTCGACGTGGACCGCGGCGGCAAGATCACCTGGCACGGTCCCGGCCAGCTCGTCGGCTACCCGATCCTCAAGCTGCCGCGTCCGGTCGACGTCGTCGCGCACGTCCGGCGGCTCGAGGACGCGCTGATCCTGACCTGCGCCGAGTTCGGCCTGGAGACCACCCGCATCGAGGGCCGCAGCGGCGTCTGGGTGCTGGGCGACCCCGTCGAGCAGCGCCCGGTGGGCGGCCTGACCCTGGACTTCGACCCCCGTCTGGCCGACGACGAGTTCGACCCGCGGCTGAACGGCCCGGAGTACGCCCCGTCCAACGCCGGCCAGCGCCGCGAGGACCGCAAGCTCGCGGCCATCGGCATCCGGGTCGCCAAGGGCGTGACGATGCACGGCTTCGCGATCAACTGCGACCCGGACAACACCTGGTTCGACCGGATCGTGCCGTGCGGCATCCGCGACGCCGGAGTCACCTCGCTCTCCAACGAGCTGGGCCGCGACATCTCCGTCACCGACGTCGTGCCGGTGATCGAGAAGCACCTGCGGGCGGTGCTGGAGACCGCGGCGCCGCTCCCGCGCGCCGTGTAGGGCGGGGGCAGGGCACCAGGGGCCGTCCGCGGGCTCGCGGGTGGTGCCGGGCACGACGTCCTCCCGGGGACCGTGCGGGACCACTCCTGGCCTTCACCCCGGCCCTCACTCCCTTGGGGGAATGCCCCCATGAGCCTGTTGGTTGGCTCTGTTCGTATAGGTACAAACAACGGGCGTACCCTGGGGTTCGCCGAAGATTCGAAGACACGCTGGTGGAAGGGGAGTACCGGACGATGTCCGCTGTCGCACCCGACGGACGCAAGATGCTGCGCCTGGAAGTCCGGAACGCTCAGACCCCCATCGAGCGCAAACCCGAGTGGATCAAGACCCGGGCGAAGATGGGCCCCGAGTACACCAAGATGCAGGCGCTCGTGAAGAGCGAAGGCCTGCACACCGTGTGCCAGGAGGCCGGCTGCCCCAACATCTACGAATGCTGGGAGGACCGCGAGGCCACCTTCCTCATCGGCGGCGACCAGTGCACCCGGCGCTGTGACTTCTGCCAGATCGACACCGGCAAGCCGGCCGCGCTGGACCTCGACGAGCCGCGCCGCGTCGGCGAGTCCGTCGTGACCATGAACCTGAACTACGCCACGATCACCGGCGTCGCCCGCGACGACCTGGAGGACGGCGGCGCCTGGCTCTACGCGGAGACCGTCCGCCAGATCCACGTTCAGACCGCCGAGCGGGCCGAGGGCTTCACCAAGGTCGAGCTGCTGATCCCGGACTTCAACGCGGTCCCCGAGCAGCTCGCCGAGGTCTTCTCGTCCCGGCCCGAGGTGCTCGCGCACAACGTCGAGACCGTGCCGCGCATCTTCAAGCGGATCCGTCCCGGCTTCCGTTACGAGCGCTCCCTCGAAGTGATCACCAGGGCCCGCGAGGCCGGGCTGGTCACCAAGTCCAACCTGATCCTGGGCATGGGCGAGGAGCGCGAAGAGGTCAGCCAGGCGCTGCGGGACCTGCACGACGCCGGCTGCGAGCTGATCACCATCACGCAGTACCTGCGGCCCTCGCCGCGGCACCACCCCGTCGAGCGCTGGGTGAAGCCGCACGAGTTCGTGGAGCTCAAGGACGAGGCCGACCAGATCGGCTACGCCGGCGTCATGTCCGGGCCGCTGGTCCGTTCTTCGTATCGTGCGGGCCGGCTCTTCCAGCAGGCGATGGACCGCCGCCGGGAGACGGGCGAGCAGTCGGTGGCGGCCCAGTCCGTCTGAGATCCCGCCTGAGGTCCCGTGTGAGACCCCTCACGGTGACGCGGTGCGGCCACGCACCGCGTCACCATCCCCGCCAGGCATGCGGCGCGGCGAAGCGGAATCAGGCACGCGGCAAGGTTTCATGCGAGATTGACCGTGCGGTCACGGGCTGGTAACACAATGTGGCGAGGCTGGTTCACGCACACCCATGCGATTGCGATTCCGAGGCGTCCTGAGGGGGACCCCCATGCAGGTCGAGTCCGCACAACTCCGCCAGAGCACCCTCCACCCCACAGTCACCGTCACCGGAGCCCTGCGCGCCATGGAGGCACTGCTGCTGGGCGGGGGCCAGCAGACCGCCCGTCGCAACGCCTGGTCGGCCGTGGTCGAGGACCGCCGCCGGGCCAAGGACCGGCGTGAGGTGCAGCACGTGATCGAGGCGCTGAACGCGCCCGCCGCCGTCCGTAACACGGGGCCGGATTCCTTCTGAGCGCTGGTCCCGATCCCTTCCGGGCACAGGCTGAGCACCGGGCTCCGTTCCTTCCGGGCACAGCACCGGCTTCCCCCTGACGGGCCGGCCGGTCCCTTGAGGGCCACCGATGCGCCCACCGGCGCGCGGGCCACGTATCCTGTGCCGCATGGCGAGGAAGGAAACATCCGAGAACCCTGGGCGGCTTCAGCAGATCGCTCAGACCTACAAGATGACCAGGCGGGCCGACTCCAAGGTCGGGCTCGTCGTAGCGGCTGTGGGAATCGTCACCTTCGGTGTCGTCCTCGCCCTCGGCTTCTTGATCGACCACCCCATCTACGCGGGCATCCTGGGCTTGCTGTTCGCGTTCCTCGCGATGGCCATCGTCTTCGGCCGCCGGGCCGAGAAGGCCGCCTTCGGGCAGCTCGAGGGCCAGCCGGGTGCCGCCGCGGCGGTGCTGGACAACGTGGGCCGCGGCTGGACCGTGACCCCGGCGGTCGCGATGAACAAGAGCCAGGACGTGGTGCACCGTGCGGTCGGCAAGGCCGGCGTGGTGCTGGTCGGCGAGGGCAACCCGAACCGGGTGAAGGCCCTGCTGGCCGCCGAGAAGAAGAAGGTGGCGCGCGTCGTGTTCGACGTGCCGATCACCGACATCATCGTCGGCAACGAAGAGGGCCAGGTCCCGCTCAAGAAGGTGCGTACGACGCTGCTCAAGCTGCCGCGCGTGCTGGCAGGACCGAAGGTCACCGAGGTCAACGACCGTCTGCGGTCGCTCGGCACCCTCATGAGCAACATGCCGATCCCGAAGGGTCCGATGCCGAAGGGCATGCGGATGCCGAAGGGCCGCTGAACCCCGGAACACCGACCACAACGCCCTCGTGGGCCGGGCGAGCCGTAGGCGGCTCGGCCAGGCCCACGAGGGCGTTCACGTTGGCGGGGGCTCGCCGACGCTTGTCGCGCTCGCCTAGATCCGGACCTGAACGGCCTGCGCGGCCTTGTCGTGCAGGCCGCGGCCGTCGCGGTCCCACACCAGCGCGGGGATCACCAGCAGCAGGAGGACCGTACGGAGCACCACCGGGCCGATGCGGAGCCGCCCGCCGTCGACACGGACCACCCGCAGGCCGAGCAGCCGCTTACCGGGCGTGCTGCCGACGGTACCGAGGGTCACGACGCTCAGGGCGCCGAAGAGTGCCAGCGTCCAGGGATTGGACCCCTGGACGTCACGATGCGCGATCAAGCCGTATGCGATCACCAGACACAGCATCCAGTCGATGAACACCGCCGCGAACCGCCGGCCGACGGTGGCCAGCGAACCCGGCCCGTCCTTCGGCAGTCCCAGCCGTTCACCCCGGTAGCCGAAATCCGTGCCCATCTGCTCGGCGGCCGCGCGCGGTCCCGAGAGCCACGACCCGAGTGCTTCCCTGTTGTCCACCCGTCCACCGTACTGTGCCGCCCCGGGTCACCCGTACGGTGCCTTCACCGCCCGCGCGCGCCACCTACGACCTAGCGGTTAACCTCGTCGAAACAAATGGGTCATGCTTGGGAAATCCTCGATCCCTATGGTCGGGGCCAGCGTGCGCCATCGCACTGGCCGCGCCTCGTGTTGCCATCCCGGACTCTTCGAGCCGGGTCTAGGAGGAGTTGGATGTTCCAGAACGCCGACGACGTCAAGAAGTTCATCGCGGACGAGGACGTCAAGTTCGTAGACGTCCGCTTCTGTGACCTGCCCGGAGTCATGCAGCACTTCACGGTCCCGGTCAGTACCTTCGACCCGACCGAGACGCTGATGTTCGACGGGTCGTCGATCCGCGGCTTCCAGGCCATCCACGAGTCCGACATGGCGCTCGTTCCTGACCTCACCACGTCGCGCCTGGACTCGTTCCGCAAGGACAAGACGCTCAACATCAACTTCTTCATCCACGACCCGATCACCGGCGAGCAGTACAGCCGTGACCCGCGGAACGTGGCGAAGAAGGCCGAGGCCTACCTCGCGTCGTCCGGCATCGCCGACACCGCGTACTTCGGCCCCGAGGCCGAGTTCTACGTGTTCGACAGCGTGCGCTTCGCGACCAACGCCAACGAGTCGTACTACCACATCGACTCCGAGGCCGGCGCCTGGAACACGGGCTCCGAGGACAACAACCGCGGCTACAAGGTCCGCTACAAGGGCGGGTACTTCCCGATCCCGCCGGTCGACCACTTCGCCGACCTCCGTGCCGAGATCTCCCTGGAGCTGGAGAAGTCCGGCCTGCAGGTCGAGCGTCAGCACCACGAGGTGGGCACGGCCGGCCAGGCCGAGATCAACTACAAGTTCAACACGCTGCTCGCAGCGGCCGACGACCTCATGCTCTTCAAGTACATCGTGAAGAACGTCGCCTGGCGCAACAACAAGACCGCGACCTTCATGCCGAAGCCGATCTTCGGCGACAACGGCTCGGGCATGCACGTCCACCAGTCGCTGTGGACCGACGGCGTGCCGCTGTTCTACGACGAGCAGGGCTACGCGGGCCTCTCGGACACCGCCCGCTACTACATCGGCGGCATCCTCAAGCACGCCCCGTCACTCCTCGCCTTCACCAACCCGACGGTGAACTCGTACCACCGTCTGGTGCCCGGCTTCGAGGCCCCGGTCAACCTGGTCTACTCCCAGCGCAACCGTTCCGCCGCGATCCGCATCCCGATCACGGGCGCGAACCCGAAGGCCAAGCGCATCGAGTTCCGCGCGCCGGACCCGTCGTCCAACCCGTACCTGGCCTTCTCGGCGCTCCTGATGGCCGGCCTCGACGGCATCAAGAACAAGATCGAGCCGGCCGAGCCGGTCGACAAGGACCTCTACGAGCTCGCCCCCGAAGAGCACGCGGGCGTCCCCCAGGTCCCGACCTCGCTCCCGGCCGTCCTCGAAGCCCTCGAGAACGACCACGAGTACCTGCAGGCCGGCGGTGTCTTCACCAGCGACCTGATCGAGACCTGGATCGACTACAAGCGCACCCAGGAAATCGCCCCCATCGCCCTCCGCCCGCACCCGCACGAGTTCGAGATGTACTTCGACCTCTAAACGGCGCCGCGCGCACCTGAGCCCTGGTGCTCTCCCCACGGAGAGCACCAGGGCTCAGTGCTGTGCTGGAAGGGGCCGACGGCCACCCAGACCAGCCTTCACTGGTAGACGGCGACGATCGGAACGTTCCGGGCCGCGGCAGTATTCGCGTGACTTGGCCGTTCTTTGATGGGCGGCGTTGGGGTCGGACGGGGCGGGTCGGCGGTCTTGCGGAGCCATTTTCCGTTGGTTTCACGATGACTTGGGCGGAAATGGGCTACAAGTGCGGGTTGCTGATGAGGACTCCGGGATCTGGATCAGGGGCCGTCGTGCCAGCCTCCGTACCCGTCGAGCGAGATCGGCGCTTCTTCTGCTGGTCAGCCCCGCCGGACAAGGGTCCACCATGTTCGCGGCGGCGCCGCGGTTCGACCACCGCACCGGTCCGCTGGCGACCGAGGGGGAGTTGCAGCGCGGCGCCATCCGCTAGAGACGGTGGGTCACTTGGCGTTCAGATACATCCCTGTGGAGTCCCGGCCCGCCGTGTTGCGGCAGTAGTAGTAGTTACCAGTGGGGTGGGCGTTCAACTGGGTCAGGCAGCTGCCGAGGGCGAGCTCGCCGTAGTAGTTCGGGTGCATCGACTCCTGGACGGTTCCCTGGGAGCTGCTCAGGCCGGCGTCGACGAAGCGCGCCCACTCACTGGTGGTGGCGGACGGCGCCGCGCCCGGGGTGGCGAGGCTGGACGTCTTGGCGCAGACCTCGCGGCCCTGCAGCATGTCGCGCAGGTCCATGAACTGCACGCCCTTGGTGGCCGCGACGCCGGCGAGCGCGTTGGAGATCTGCGGGACCATCGAGTCGCGGGCCCAGTCGGCGTCACCGTTCCAGAACGGGCAGCCGCCGGTGCTGGCCCGGCTCCAGCCGCTCTCCGGGTAGCGCATCTCGGTGCTGCGCGGGATCGGGGACGGGTAGGACTGCAGCACGATGCGGTAGTCGCCCGACGCGTAGCCGTCAGCGGTCATCACGGCGCGGATCTCGTCGATCGACTTGCCGACGCCCGCCATGGCCGCGCTCATCCTGGAGTCGATGGCGCTCTGCTGGCTGGTGTGGCAGTAGGAGTACCAGATCAGGTAATCCTTGACGCAGGTCGAGATGACGTCCGAGAAGCCGAGGTCGTTGCCGCCGATCGAGAGGGTGATCAGCTTGACGGTGTTGTTCGCGGCGATCGAGGCCAGCTGGTCGGCCTGTGGCGCCTCGCCCTTGAAGGACTGGCCGCCGTTGCCCGCCCGGAAGACGTTGGCGGTGGTGGCGCCGGAGCAGGCGATGTTGACCGCTCCGGCCAGGCTGTTGATCTCGGCGGAGTCCGATCGGTCGCACCCGCTCGCGTAGGTGCTGCCGTAGACCGTGGTGGGGTCGTAGGTGCTGCCGCCGGTCCAGGCACGGTCGGTACCGTCGCGGCTGCCACTGGCGGTGTCGCTGTTGCCCTTCCAGCGACCGGCCTCTCCGGAGATGTAGCTGTCGCCCATCGACACCCTCACGACCGGTCCGGTGGCGGCTTGCGCGGGGGCCGCGACGGCCAGCAGGCCGGCGGCGACGAGGGGTAGCGCGAGGGCTGCGGCAAGCAGTCGCGTTGTTCTGCTGGTTCTGTGACGGCGTTCGGGCACGGCGGAACTCCTGCGGACGGCCTCCCGCATGGTGGGGTCGGGAGGCTCTGGGTGAGGGTGGGCCGCCGGCCGGTGGCGCGAGGAATGTGACACGTCCAACGGGGTTACCGCTAGGTAGCTGCAGCACCTTTTCCGCTCTGTTACTGACCAGTTCAGATCAGTCGCGGGGCGCCCCCCACCGTTTCCCTGGGCGTCAGGCCCCGTCGGGCGGGCCCTGGTCGGTGCCTGCGGCGAGGGCGTCGCCCAGGGGGGTTCGGTAGTAGAGGACGGAGCGGCCGGAGCGGGCTCGGTGGAGGAGGCCGGCTTTGCGGAGGACGGTCAGGTGGTCGCCGACCGCGCCGGGGGCGAGGCGCAGGGTCTGGGCGAGTTGTGTGGTGCTCGCGGGCTGGTCCAGGGCGGACAGCAGCCGGGAGCGCGAGCGGCCGAGGAGTCCGGCGAGGGCGTCCGGTTCGACGGAGTCGGGTGTCTCCCACAGCGCGGCCGTGCCCCGGGCGGGGTAGATGATCGCCTTCGGCCAGGGGTCGTCGACGTAGGTGGCCAGGTGGGGCCAGACGAAGACCGACGGGATGAGCAGCAGCCCCTCACCCGCGAGGGTGGTGACGCTGGCAGGTGACGACGACGTCCGCAGGATGTCGATACCGCCGTCGCGCCAGCGCATGTCGGGGTGGAAGCCGTCGAGGGCGGCCGCCCAGCCCGAGCGGCCGAGCTGGCCGACCCGGTGGACGACATCGCGCTCGCAGATGGCGCGCAGCTGCGGCCAGTCGCGGGCCAGCAGACCGTGCCAGGCCTGGTCCAGGGCGTCGGCCACCCGCTCGACGACCGCGTCGCCGCGCAGGGTCGCCAGCACCCGCGGATCGCGGGACGGGCGCGCGGCGAGGCACAGTTCGGCTTCCTCGTGGGCCTGGGACAGGCTCGTGGCGCGGATCGCGGCGAGGTCGTCGTCCCAGGTCTGGGCGAGGCCGCGGGGCGGCAGGGCGACGAAGTTGGCGCCGAAGGTGCGGGTGTGGAGCGCGAGCGCCGCGTCGATATCGGTGTCGCGGCGCAGCTGCTGGAAGACCGGCATCAGCCGGGCCGACCAGGCGGCCGGCAGCCGCTGCCGGGTCCGGCCCTCCAGATACCGCAGGAGGTTGCACAGCTCGAAGGCCGGCGACAGCGCGAACCTGCTGCGCAGCAGATCGTCGGTACCGAACTCGAATCGCCGCATGCCCCGAGCCTACGTCGGCGGGCGGGCGGGCTTACGTCCCGTGGCGTAAGAATCGCCCCGGCGGGGGCGCCGGGAACAGGCTGCCCGTATGACGTTCACCCCTGCCCCGCCCCGGCGGACCACCTACCGGGAAGTGCTGGCCGACCAGCGCTTCCGGCTGCTCTTCGTCACCAGGACGGTGACGATCACCGCCGACGCGCTGCGGATCCTGACCCTCTCGGTACTGATCTTCGCGACCACCGGCTCACCGCTCATGGGCGCCCTGACGTTCGGCATCGGTTTCCTCCCGCAGCTCGCCGGCTCGATGCTGCTCGGTTCGCTCGCCGACCGGGTCCGGCCGCGGCGGCTGATCGCCGCGGGTTATCTGCTGGAGTTCGCCGCCGCCGTCGCGATGGCGCTGGCCCATCTGCCGGTGGTGTTCATCCTGCTGCTCGTCGCCGTCGTGGCCTTCCTGACGCCGGTCTTCCAGGGCGCGTCCAACCGCCTCGTCGCCGACACACTGACCGGTGACGCGTACGTGCTGGGGCGGTCGCTGTCCAGCATGTCGTCGTCCGGAGCCCAGTTGCTCGGGCTCGCGGGCGGCGGGATCGCCGTGACGTTCCTGGGCTCGCGGCACGCGCTGCTGCTGAGCGCGGGCGCGTATCTCGTCGCGTCGGTCGCCGTACGGCTGCGGCTGCCCGACCTGCCGGCCCCCGACAAGGGGTCCGGATCCGGGTCCCGCTCCGGGTCCGGCTCCCTGGTGCGGCACAGCTGGTCGGGCAACCGGGCGCTGTTCGCGAACCCCCGGGTGCGGAAGCTGCTGCTCGCGCAGTGGCTGCCGTCCGCCTTCGCGGCCAGCGCCGAGAGCCTCGTCGTCCCCTTCGCGGGGTGGCGCGGATTCCCGGACGGAACCGCCGGGTTCCTGCTGGCGTGCCTGCCGGTCGGCATGCTTCTCGGCAATCTTGTGGTCGGCCGCTTCGTGCTGCCCGCGACCCGCGAACGCCTGGTCGCCGTGCTGGTCGCGGTCATCGGTCTGCCGCTGGCCGGCTTCGCCTTCGGTCCGCCGTGGCCGGTCTGCGCGGTCCTGCTGCTGGTCACCGGTACCGGGTTCGCGTACAGCCTGGGGCTCCAGCGCTCGTTCCTCGACGCGCTCCCGGAGGACAGCCGTGGGCAGGCGTTCGGGCTGCTCAGCTCCGGCATGATGACCGTGCAGGGGGTGGGGCCCGCGGTCTTCGGGGCGGCCGCCGAGGTGGTGTCCGTGGGGGCCGCCATCTCGCTCGCCGGAATCGCGTCGCTGGCCATGGCCGGCTATCTCGCCCGGGAGTCCCGCGGCGCCCGGCTGAGTCCTGCGGAGACCGCCGCCGGGACCGGATGAGGCACTACCGGGCGGGACCGGATGAGGCTGTACCGGGCGGTACCGGATGAAGCACTACCGGGCGGTATCGGATGGGCCCCACCGGGTGGGCTCTGCACGGGTGGTGGCGTCAGGACAGCGGGCCCGCGCCCGAGCCTGCCCCCGGGTCCGTGCTCTCCTCCGGGGTGGGGAGGGTGAGGGTGGAGACGGCGCCGCCGTCGGGCGCGTTGGCGAAGCTCAGCTCGGCCCCGATGGTGCGGGCCTGGCCGACGGCGATCGTCAGACCCAGGCCGTGCCCCTTGTTGCTGTTGCTGGTGGGCTCGGTACGGAAGCGCTGCGGGCCGTGGTCGATCAGATAGCCGGGATAACCGTCGCCGTGGTCCCGGACGGAGACGACGGGGCCGTCGACGGTGATCACCACCGGCGGACGGCCGTGCCGGTAGGCGTTGCCGATCAGGTTGCCGAGGACCCGTTCCAGCCGCCGCTGGTCGGTGATGAGGCAGATGTCGCGGACGACGCGCACCTCGGCGGACAGTCCCGAGGCGGCTACGGCGCGTTCGGCGAGCAGCCCCAGGTAGTGGGCGTCCGGTTCGACCTTCTCGGTACGGGAGTCGAGCCGGGAGATCTCCAGCAGGTCCTCGGTGAGCCGGCGCAGCGCCTGGACCCGGTCCTGGACCAGCTCGGTGGGCCGGCCGGGCGGCAGCAGTTCGGCAGAGGCGTGCAGACCGGCGAGCGGGGTGCGCAGTTCATGAGCCACGTCGGCGGTGAAGCGCTGCTCGCTCTGCAGCCTGAGCTGCAGCGAGGCGGCCATCGCGTCCAGCGCCGCGGAGACGGCGGCGACCTCGTCCTGGGCGTTGGCGGGACCGGCGGTGCGGGGATCGGCCACCCGGGCGTCGAGGTCGCCCGCGCTGATCCGGCGGGCGACGGCGGCGGTCCGGTGCAGTCGGCGGGTCACCCGCGAGACGGCGAAGATCCCGATCAGCAGGGTGCCGCCGATGGCCAGCACGGACGACAGGATGATCGCCCGGTCCAGCCCGCGGATGCTCTCCGCGCTGCGCGTGTAGTCGAGCGGTACTGCCAGCGCCTTTCCGCCGGCCGGACCCGCCGCCCACATCGTGCGGCGGCCGTCGACGTCGCCGAACATGGTGCCGCGCTCGCCGCGCAGCGCGAGGTCCCGGAGCTTGTCGGGCAGGTCCGGCGGGTTCAGCGCGGTGCCGCGGCGCAGCGGGTCGCCCGCTATGTACGCCTGGGTGGCGGTGTCGAGCCGGCTCAGGGCGGCGGTGCGGGCCTGGTGGACGGTCTGCCGGGTGACCATGACGTGCACGAGCATGCCGAGGACCACCGCGACGACGCAGCACATCGCGGTGATGAAGACGGCGGCCTTCCAATAGAGGGTCGCGGTCCAGGCCGGCAGCCGCCCGCGCAGTCTCATCGGGCGCTCGCGGAGGCTCACCGGGCGTTCGCGCGGCTTCACCGGGCGCTCGCGCAGCCTCATCGGGACCGCTTCCACGAGGAGTCGGTGTCGCCGCTGTCCGGTGCGTAGTCACGGCGGCCGTGGCGGGGCGGGGTGGCGCGCCGGTAGTCGTCGCTCTGGATGGCCATGGCCCGCGCCTGCGGGTCCCAGGCGTAGACCGTGCGCTGCTCGTACCCCTCGGAGGGAGTGGGCTCCTGCACGATGAGGTCCCCGCCGGCCACCTGGACGGACATCGGCTTCGTCACGGTGGCGAGGATGCGGGTGAGCACGCCGTTGTGGAGCGTGTAGCAGCGCAGTGCGAGGAAGCCGTCGACCATGTCGATACCGAGGACGGCGTCGGCCTTCCCATCGCCCGTCAGGTCGTAGTACTCGGGGCTGCGGATCGGGCATCCTTTGCGCCCCGCGGAGCCCTCCTCGCAGGCGTCGGCCTTCGCCGCGGTCTCCTCGTCGAGCGCGTCCGCCCCGGAGAGCGCGTCCGGAGCGACGGCCATCTCGGCCTGGATCACGGCGACAGGGTCCACGCTCCTGATGTCCCCAGAGGTCACCTTGGGTATGCCGGGCACCGGAACGGGCCGTTCGTTCTCCGACTCCCCGGGCGGCTCCGTGGCCGGCGGCCGGTTCGGCCACAGCTTGGCGGGGGCGGACGCGACGGGCGTCGGCCCGGCGCTCTCGGCGTCATTCGTCGCGGAGCACCCGGTCATCAGCACGGCGGCGCCCGTCCCCAGCAGGGCGAGCACGGTGCGGACGGCGGACAAGTCTCTCCCTGCGGCGGTCGGGGGGGGTGGGCGGATCGGGACGCGGATCGGTGCGCTGATCCGGGCGTGGATCGGGACGCGGATCGGTGCGTGCATCGCGATGATCCAGCTCCATTGTCCGACAGCCTCGTGCCGCGGGCCCGGCGCGGAGGTGTGCCGGTGGTCACGCCACCTCCAGCGGATGACGTGTGCCAGTCACGCCACCTCCAGCAGATCCGGCTCGATGCCCAGCGTCCGGTGCAGTTCTCCCAGGCCCAGCGGGGTGACCCGGACGGCGCGGCGGGTGCCGATACGGGTGGCCCAGCCCCGGTCGAGGACGAGGCGGCACAGCTCGGCGCCGGCCGTGCCGGCCAGATGGGGGCGGCGTTCCGTCCAGTCCAGGCAGGGCCGGGCGAGCGGCCGGCGGGAGGGCGGGGCGGGGCTGTCGTACGCGGACAGGTCGGCGCCGAGGCCGGTGAGCCAGACCAGTCCCGGCCCGGTGAGGGAGAAGCCGGCGTCCTGGCTCAGCAGGCCGCGCCCGGTCATCGCGTCGGTGATCGCGACCCCGAGCCGGCCGGCCAGATGGTCGTAGCAGGTGCGGCCCCTGGCCAGGGCCTGGCCCGCCGAATGGGCGCGCAGCCCGCCGCCGGCCGCCGCTTTAGGCGGCCTGACGTGGGCGGCCAGGTCCTCGATCATGCGGGCGGTGTCGGGGTCGGCGAGCCGGACGTAACGGTGTCTGCCCTGCCGTTCCTGGACCAGCAGGCCGCCGTCGACGAGCCGGGTGAGGTGCTCGCTGATGGTGGACGGCGCGACCCCGCAGTGCCGGGCCAGTTCGCCGGACGTCCAGGCGCGGCGGTCGAGCAGGGCCAGACAGACGGAGGCGCGGGTCTCGTCGGCGAGCAGCGCCGCCAGGGCGGCCAGGGTGGTGGGTGTGCGCGGACCGGTCATGCCGCCCATCATCGCCCCCCGATACTTCGGCACCCGCCGAAACGTCCGGCCCCTAGTTTTCCGGCATGGACTTCATGAGAACGCGTGGCGGACAAGGCCGGGGCCGGGAGCGCTGGTGGGACGCGCTCGTGCTGCTCGCGGTGATCTGGGGCAGCAGCTTCCTGCTGATGAAGGTGGGGGTGGGCGTCCTGCCGCCCGCCTACGTGACGCTGGTGCGGCTGGTCGTCGGCGCGGTGACGCTGCTGGTGTGGCTGCGGGCCACCGGCGGCCGGCTGCCGCGCGGCGCCAGGGTGTGGGGGCATCTGGCGGTGACCGGGGCGCTGGTGAACGTCGCGCCGTTCACCCTGTTCGCCTGGGGTGAGCAGCGGGTCTCCTCGGTCGTCGCCGGAATCTTCAACGCCGCGACGCCGCTGCTGACGATGCTGGTGGTGACCGTCGTCCTGCCCGGGGAGCGGCCGGGAGCGCGCCGGCTGCTCGGGATGCCGATCGGCTTCGCGGGCGTCCTGGTGGTCCTCGGGGTGTGGCGCGGCGCCGACGGCTCGGACCTGGCGGGGCAGCTGGCCTGCCTCGCGGCGGCCGGCTGTTACGCGGTGGGCTTCCCGTACGCGCAGCGCTTCCTGGCCGGGCGCCCCGAGTCCACCGTCTCGCTCTCCGCCGCCCAGGTCGTGGTGGCGACGGTGGAGGCCGCCGTCCTGGCGCCGCTCGTCTCCGGCGGGCTGCCGGCCACCGGCCCCGACGGCTGGACGCCGTCCGCCGTCGTCGCCCTGCTGCTGCTCGGCGTGCTCGGCACCGGGGTGGCGTATCTGCTGAACTACCGGATCATCCGCCGCGCGGGAGCCGTGGCCGCGTCCACCGTCACGTATCTGATGCCGCTGGTCGCGGTGGTGGCCGGGGCGGTGGTGCTGGGCGAGGGCATGACGTGGAACCAGCCGGTGGGGGCGCTCGTCGTGCTGCTGGGCGTCGCCGTCGGACGGCGGCGCGCGGGGAACGGGAGCGCGGCCCCAGGGGTCCGCGCCGCCCCGGAAACGCCTCGACCGGCCCGGGCCGCCGCTACTACGCTCGGCCGATGACCAGCCCCCGGTACCCCGCCAAACCACGTCCCGGCGACCGCGTCGCGGTGCTCTCCCCGTCGTCCGGCCGGCCCAGCTCGACACGGCGGGCCGGGAGCGGTACCGCGCCGATCAACGGGCCGCGGTCCTCCGGGCGCTGGCCGAGTACGCACCGGAGACGATGGCGGTCTTCGACGTGGACCTCGGGCACACCGACCCGCAGGTCGTCATCCCGTACGGCGGGCGGATCCGCGTCGACGGACCCGCCCGGCGTATCACGGTCGGCTACTGAGCCATGCCGCTCCGAGCCGTGCCACTCCGAGTCGTGCCACTCCAAGTTGTGCCCGGGCCGTGCCGCTCATCCGGCGGCCACTCATCCGGCGGCCACATCGATGAGGACCTTGCCGACCGCGTTGTTCTCGACGGCGGCATGCGCGTCGCCCGTCTTCTCCAGCGGGAAGCGGTGCAGCGGCAGCCCGGCGTCCTCGCCGACGCGCAGCGCGCCGTCCGCGACGGCGGCCGACACATCGGCGACGGCGTCGGCCTTCGCCCGCTCGGGGACGGTGTAGACGAGGACGCCCTGCCAGCGCAGGTTGGGCACCATCGCCTGCCGGACCGGGACGGTGATCTCGTCACCGCCGTTGTTGGCGTAGAACGCGATGACCGCGTTCGGCGCGGCGACGGCGTGGTCGATGACGGCGTTCACGGCGGGGGCGACCTCGACGATGATGTCGACGCCGTCGGGCACCAGGAGCCGGATCGTCGCGGCGGCGTCCTGGGTGCGGTAGTCGATGACGTGGTGGGCACCGGCGGCGCGGGCGAGTTCGGCCTTCCGCGTGCTGCTGACCGTTGTCACCACCGTGGCCCCGGCCCAGCGCGCCAGCTGGATCGCCGCGTTGCCGACCGCGCCCGCGCCACCCGCGACCAGTACGGTGCGGCCGTCGAGCGTGCCGGGGGCGAGGCGGTCGGGTCCGCCGTCCGCGAGCGTGAGGGTGCGGTGCGCGGTCAGCGCCGGGATGCCGAGGCTCGCGCCGAGGTCGAAGGACGCCTCGCCGGGCAGGAACACGGCCTGCCGGTCCGGGAGCACCACGTACTCCTGCGCGGTGCCCTCGCTGCGCTGCCAGGCCGCCTCCCAGATCCACACCCGCTGCCCGACGCGCTCGGGCGCCACGCCCTTGCCCACTGCGTCGATCACGCCGGCGCCGTCCTGGTTCGGGACCTGCTCGGCGCCGTCGTCCGGCCCGCCCGTCGCACCCTGGCGCGACTTCCAGTCCGTGGGATTGACGCCCGAGACATGGACCCTGACCCGGACCTCCCCCGGTCCCGGCGCCGGAATCGGGCGCTCGGTCAGGGACAGTACGTCCGGTCCGCCGGTGCTGGTGTGAACGATTGCCTTCATAGCCGTCATACCCGGTTACAAGGCCCGGAGCCCGCGGCTTCTTCCCGCGGTCCGGCGCACTAGGGGCTCCATAGGGCGGATTCCCGCCATCCGCTTGATCCGCCGACCGCGAAAGACCGTGGTTTCCGGGGCCCGGCGGGTGATCCTGGCCGAAGATCCCGCCGAGATCCCGTCGCGGGATCCCCGATCCTGAGCGAAGAAGGATGCACGATGACCGTCGAATACATCCGCTACCGCATCACCGACCCGGGCCGCCGTCCCGAATTCGAGAAGGCCTACGCGACCGCCGCCGAGCAGCTGGACCTCGCGCCGCAGTGTCTGGGCTACGAGCTCTCGCACGGCGTCGAGGAGCCCGACCGCTACATCCTCCGTATCGAATGGACCTCGGTGGAGGCCCATGAGCAGGGCTTTCGCGGTGGGCCGCAGTTCCCGCCGTTCCTGGCCGCGATCCGCCCGTACATCGGCGACATCGAGGAGATGAAGCACTACGAGCGCACCTCCGTGATCTCCGGGGACCGGGCATGAGCGCCCAGCCGGCCGCGACCGGCGGCGAGGGCGCGGAGCGCGGCAGTTTCTACGAGGCGCTGGGCGGTATCGACGGCCTGCGCAGGCTGACCGAGTCCTTCTACGTGGTGGTACGCGCCGATCCGCTGCTCGCCCCGGTCTTCGCGCACTTCACCCCGACGCACGTCGAGCATGTCGCGGTGTGGATGTCCGAGGTCTTCGGCGGCCCGGCCGGCTACACCGCCGAGCTGGGCGGCCACCCCGGTCTGATCCGCAACCACCTGGGGCTGTCCATCACGGAGGAACAGCGCGCCCGTTGGGCCGAGTTGATGATCGCCACGGCCGCGAAGGAACTGCCCGACGACGAGCTGCTGCAGCAGCGCTTCGCCGAGTACATCGAGTGGGGGACGCGGATCGCGCGGTCGGTCTCACAGCCGGGCGTCGAGCCGGGCAACCCGGGTCCGGTGCCGCAGTGGGGCTGGGACGGCCTGAAGAAGCACTAGGCCGTGTTGCGAAAGTCCCGCCTGGCCCACGACGCCTGGCACGCGCCCTCGCGGCGTTGTCGGGCTCGTCCACGTACGTCCAGTACAAGGACGACCCTCCGCCTTGCGAGCGCACGCACCAGACGCCGTGGGCCACGCCCTCCGGGCGAACGGCGCTCCTTTCGAAACACGCCCTAGCCGCGGCCGGCAGAACCTAGGACCGGGACGCCGCCACGAAGAGTCCGCCGGCGGGCTGGGCGGCGTTGTACAGCGGCTCCGGGGCGAGGTCGGCGGCCTCGGGTTCCGGCAGTACGACGGCTCCGGCGCTCGGGGTGATGCGGGGCCGGCGCGGCGAGCGGTCGCCGGACGCACCACCGTGTCCGCGGTGCACCAGGAGGCCGTTGACCGGGTCGGGCGCGGCGTCGAGCGCGGCCAGCGTGCCGGGCAGTTGGCGCCAGGCCTCCCACTGCCATTCCTCGCGGAAACGGACCTCGAGCACGACGCCCCAGGAGTGGGCATGCCACTCCCAGCTCAACGCGCCGTTGGTGACCGCCGATTCAATGAGCGACTCCGCATGGGCATCGCGCCACTGTGCGGCGGAGGTCCTGGCGTTGAGGATCTCGATCGACCACCAGTCCGCAGCCATGTCTTCGACGATAGACACGCGGGCGGCGGACGGCTAGGGCGTAGGCCGAAGGTCGGTGCCGGGCGGGTTGCTCCGACCCGCCCGGCTTCCGGTCCGTCAGCGCTTGGCGAGGGCTTCCTCCACCGCGGCGAGCGACTCGGTGAGGCGCAGCGCGAAGCGCGCGTCGCAGGGGTGCGGTTGTCCGGTGCGGGCGGCGGTGATCAGGGCGTCGATGGCGTGGTGCAGCGCCTCCACCGCTCCCTCGCCGAGTTCGGGGAGCGTGAGCACACCGCGCTCACCGCGCAGTTCGACGGTGACTCCGGCGGCCGGTTCCGGTGCGGTCAGGCTGAGGGTGGCGGTGCTGGCCGCCCCGCCCGCGTGGCGCAGCGCCAGATGGACGGTGTCGCCGCTGCCGCTGACGGCCGCGACATCGGTGACGTCGCCGAACACCGGCAGGAGCACGGACAGGGCATGCGGTCCGACGTCCCACAGCGCGCCCTTCTCGCGGCGCCACGGGGAGGCCGCGAACGGGCTGTCGCCGCCGGCGAAGACCGAGCCGAGCCAGTCGGCGCGGCCGGTGAACCAGCCGCCCGCGGCGGCCTGCTCGTCGACCCACTCCCCCGTCGTCCGGTCGAAGCGGACGGTGAAGAAGACGACGGACGCGACGCCGGACGCCTCGGCGGCCTCGACGACCGCGCGTGCTTCACCGACGGTCGCCGCGAGCGGCTTGTCGAGCAGCAGATGGCGGCCGGCCGCGGCGGCGCGGGCGGCCAGCGGGGCCTGGACGTCCGGGGGCAGCGCGATCGCGACGGCGTCCACGTCCGCGATCAGGGCGTCCACGTCGTCATAGGCGCGGGTGTCGAAGCGCGCCGCCAGGTCAGCCGCGGCCTCGGGCCTGCGGCCCCATACGCCGTTGAACTCGACCCCGGGGTGGCCGCTCAGGGCGGGCGCGTGGGCGATCTCCGCCCAGGGGCCGGTGCCGAGCAGGCCGACGCGGAACGTCATGAGGAGTGCCGCTGGTAGCTGGCGCGGTCGAGGTCACGGATCTCGACGGAGCTGTGGACGGTCAGGCCGGGCGTCGCGGCGGTGTGCTCGCGGGCGAGGGCGAGCACCGCGGTGCTCAGCTCCAGCTTCGTCTCGGGGGTGCGGCCGTCCAGCAGCGCGACCTGGATGTGGATCATCGCCTCGGCGGTCCCGCCGTCCGAGATGACGATCTCGTCCAGCGGGCGGAAGCGGGTCTTGCAGCCGGACACCTGCGCGTCCGCGATCTTGGCGACCAGCGGGTGCAGGGCCTGTGCGAAGCCCTGGCGGTCGAAGGTGTCGGTGAGGGTGGCGGAGTAGTCCACGGCTATGTGCGGCATGTCGGCAGCGTACTCAGTGATGATGGACCGATGCCCACCTTTGATCTCCCCGGACGCCGCCTCGGAACCTCTGGAGGCCGCCCCGGCGCCCGGCCGCTCGCCCTCGCCCGCAGGGCGCCCTGGGCGTCCTCGGCCTATGTGGCCGCCGTGCAGTCCGGGGCGTACGCGCTGCGCCCGTTGCCGGAGGCGGACCGCCAGGCGGTGCTGCGCGCGCACTCCACCAATGTCGACAACCTGCGGGCCGGTCGCTGGCACACCCTTCTGACCAGCGCGTTTCTCGTGGAAGAGCCCCTCGATCCGGCGCACGGGGCAATACTGTTGGGCATTCTCGGCGGGGCCGAGACCGTCTGGGGATCGCGCCGGACGGCCGCGGTGTTCGCGTTCGGCCACCTCGGGGCGAGCCTGTTGGTATACGGCGGCCTCCGCGCCACGGACGCCTCGAAGGAGACGCGGTCGGCGGTGGACGTCGGAGCCAGCTACGGCCTGAACGCGGTGCTCGGGGCCGCCGCCGCCTCGCTCCCGCACCGCGCCGCACGGGCGGTGGCGGCGGCCGGCGTCCTGGGGCTCGTCGTGCGACCCCTGGTGCGGGAGGGGCGTACGTTCACCGACGCCGGGCATCTGGCAGCACTGCTGCTCGGTCTGGGCGCAGGTCACAAGGGTGCGTTCACACGGGGTTAACACAAGGGACACAGCCGGGAAAAACGTTCTTGCCATGCTGCCACCGGCTCGATCAACGGCGCTCGGCCGACACCCCTCGTTTCAGTGCACTACTGCACCCGCGAAGACAGTGGCTTGTTAAAGGATGGCGCCCCGTGACCTACAAGGCTGAGTACATCTGGATCGACGGCACCTCGCCGACCGCCAAGCTTCGCTCCAAGACGAGGATCCTGGCCGACGGCGCCGAGCTCCCGACCTGGGGCTTCGACGGTTCCAGCACCAACCAGGCCGTGGGTCACGCATCGGACCGCGTGCTCAAGCCGGTGTTCTCCTGCCCGGACCCGATCCGCGGCGGCGCCGACGTCCTCGTCATGTGCGAGGTGCTCAACACCGACATGACGCCGCACGAGAGCAACACCCGTGCGCCGCTCACTCCGATCGCCGAGCAGTTCGCCGGCCAGGAGCCGATCTTCGGCATCGAGCAGGAGTACACCTTCTTCGACGGCGCCCGGCCGCTCGGCTTCCCCGTCGCCGGCTTCCCCGCCGCGCAGGGCGGCTACTACTGCGGTGTCGGCTCCGACGAGATCTTCGGCCGGGACATCGTCGAGAAGCACCTGGAGAACTGTCTCACCGCGGGCCTGGCGATCTCCGGCATCAACGCCGAGGTCATGCCCGGCCAGTGGGAGTTCCAGGTCGGCCCGGTCTCGCCGCTGGAGGTCTCCGACCAGCTGTGGATCGCGCGCTGGCTGCTGTACCGCACCGCCGAGGACTTCAACGTCTCCGCCACCCTCGACCCGAAGCCGGTCAAGGGCGACTGGAACGGCGCGGGCGCGCACACCAACTTCTCCACCAAGGCCATGCGCGAGGGCTACGAGGCGATCATCACCGCCTGCGAGTCCCTCGGTGAGGGCAGCAAGCCGCTCGACCACGTCAAGAACTACGGCGCCGGCATCGACGAGCGCCTGACCGGTCTGCACGAGACCGCCCCGTGGAACGAGTACAGCTACGGCGTCTCCGACCGCGGCGCCTCGGTCCGCATCCCGTGGCAGGTCGAGGTCGAGCAGAAGGGCTACATCGAGGACCGGCGTCCGAACGCGAACGTCGACCCGTACGTCGTGACCCGCCTCATCGTCGAGACCTGCTGCACCGCGCTGGAGAAGGCCGGCCAGGTCTGAGCTTTCACCGCTGCATGACAACGGCTGAGGGGCCCGTCGAGTCGACGGGCCCCTCAGCCGTTGTGCTGTCGCCGGTGGTGCTCAGCGGACGCCGGTGGGCGCGCCCGCGGCGTACGCGTCCCGGGCGGGCGGGGCCGGGACGGCCTCCTCGCCATGGGACATCTTCGGCAGCCGGCCCAGCCACCGCGGCAGGTACCAGTTGCGCTCGCCGAGCAGGACCATCACCGACGGGAGCAACAGCACCCGCACCACGGTGGCGTCCAGGAACACCGCCACGGCCAGGCCGACGCCCATCTGCTTCATGTCCTGCATCGACAGCGTGGCGAAGACCGCGAAGATCGCGACCATGATCGCGGCGGCGCTGGTGACCGCGCCCGCCGTGGAGCGCACCCCGTCGCGGACCGCCTCGGTGGTGCTCATCCCCCGGTCGCGGGCCTCGCGGATCCGGGACACGACGAACACGTGGTAGTCCATCGACAGGCCGAACAGGACCACCAGGACGAACAGCGGCATCCAGCCCTCGATCGCGCCCACCGATTCCGTGCCGACCAGGGACGCGCCCCAGCCGTGCTGGAAGACCGCGGTCATGACACCGAACGCGGCGCCCACCGACAGCAGGTTGAGGAGGATGGAGGTGACCGCCACCGTCACCGAGCGGAAGCTGAACAGCATCAGCAGGAACGTCACGCCCATGATGAAGACGAAGACCGGGACGATGCCGCTCTTCAGCTGGCCGTTGAAGTCGACGGAACCGGCCAGATCACCCGTGACGTAGGCGTGCTCGGCGACCGGGCCCAGGGTGTGCGGCACCAGGTCGTCGCGCAGGGTGGCCAGGGCGTGCTCGGAGACGGCGTCGCTGCCGTTCCCCGCGAGCGGCACCTCGATCACCGCGATGTCCTGCTCCGCGTGGACCGCGGTGGTGACGCCCTTGCCGAACTCGTCCGACGCGGCGGCCTTCGCCGTGAAGCCGGCGATCGCGGCCTTGACGCCGGGCGCCTCGATGTCCGGGGCCTGCACGACGATCCTGGCCGGTGCGGGACCGCCGGGGAAGTCCGTGGTGATCTGCTCGAAGGCGGTGCGCAGCGGGGCGTCGGCCGGCAGTTGCTTGTCCATGCCCAGCGACTCGGTGTGCATCCCCAGCGCGGGGACGGCCAGCGCCAGCAGCACTCCGGCGCCCAGCACCGCGAAGATCTTGGGCCGGGCGATGACGGGCCGCAGCACGGCGCCGGAGATACGGCCCGCGGGATGCCGGCTCCTGTGGGCACGGCGGGCCCGGGACGCGCGGCCGAAGCGCGGCAGCCGGCCCCGCTCGACCCGGTCGCCGAGCAGTGACAGCAGGGCGGGCAGTACCGTCACCGAGCCGAGCATCGCGGTGAACACGACGAGGATCGTCGCCATCGCGAAGCCCTTGAAGAGCAGCAGGCCGGACAGGAACATGCCCGCCATCGCGACCATGACCGTCAGCCCGGAGACCAGTACCGCCCGGCCGCTGGTGGCCGCGGCGATCCGCAGCGCGGTCTCGGCGTCGTGTCCCGTGGCCCGCTCGTCCCGCTCGCGGCGCAGGTAGAACAGGCAGTAGTCGACGCCGACGGCCAGGCCCATCAGCAGCATCACGGAGCTGGTGGATTCGAAGATGTGCAGCTTGTGGCTGCCGAGCGCCAGCAGGCCGCCGGCCCCGATGAACGCGGTGACCGCGAGCCCGACCGGCAGCAGCGCGGCGACCAGGGCGCCGAAGGCGACCAGCAGGATGCCGAGCGCGAGCGGTACGGCCGTCCACTCGGCCTTCGCGAAGTCCTTGGTGATGACGTCGCCGAGCCACTTGCCGGCGCTGGCGTCCCCGAACTCGTCGATCAGGACGTCCTGATGGCCGTCGCGGACCTTCTGCACGGCGTCGAGCACCGGCTGCACGCGGTCGCCCGCGTCCTCCTGCTTGCCCTTCATCTCGAAGCGGATCAGCGCGGAACGGCCGTCCTGGGACGGCAGCGCCGCCTGCACGGTCCCGACCTCGCCGGTGGCGCCGACCCCTTCGGCGACCGCTTTCGCCGCCGCCTTCCACTGTCCCGGGCCCTCGGAGCGGACCAGGACCATCTCCCCGGCTGGGTGCTCCAGGCCGTGCTCCGCCAGGATCCGGTCGGCGGCGGCCGAATCGCCGGCGCCGTTCTCGTACGACTTCATCTGCGTCGTACCGACCATGCCGCCGATGACCGAGGCCACCACCACGAACAGCAGCCAGCCGATGATCGCCGTCTTGCGGTGACCGGCGCTCCACGCACCGAGCCGTGCCGCGAGATTGTCCTTCATCTCGTCGCTCCCCCAAGGATTCAGTAGATTTTTCCGACCCCTTGAAGGTAGGAATTCGGCGCTGCCGGCCCCAGCCGTCCAGACCCCCGGTCGCGATGGTGGCGCCAGGTACACCCCCCTGGGGGGCCACCGCCAGTGACCTGCGCGGACGCCGTCGGCAGACTGGGTGGTGCCAAGATGGCGACGCAGACGGTGGACCGAACGGGGAGGGCGGCCATGAACATCCGCAACGCGGGACTCGCAGGTATCAGGGGGCTCGCCCTGGCAGTACTGGGCCTCGTCGAGTCGATCGTCCTCTTCGTGTTCGCCGTGCTGTCGATCGCCTTCATCAGCCTCGGCGTCGGCATCTTCACCACCCCGTGGATGATCGCCAGGGTGCGCGACCGGGCCGACCACCGCCGGGAGCTGGCGCTGCGCTGGTCGGGTGTCGAGATCGCCCGCCCGTACCGCCCCGCACCGGAGTTCCGGCCGGGGATCGCCGGCAGCTGGCGGCGGCTGGAGTGGGTGCTGACCGACCCCGCCACCTGGCGTGACCTGCAGTGGCTGCTGGTCGACATGACGGCGGGCGCGATCCTCGCGTACCTCACGGCCGGGCTGTTCCTGGAGGGCGCCTTCGGCTGGGTGCTCGCCGCCTCCGTGTGGCGGCCGATCGTGACGGCGGGCGGGACGTACTGGTACGCGTTCATCCCGGTCTCCGACCAGACGACGGCCGTCCTCGCCGCCCTGCTCGGCACCGTCTGGATCCTGCTCGGTCTGCGCTTCTCCCCGACGCTGCTGCACCGCCACGCCCTGCTCACCCGGGCCTTCCTCGCCCCCACCCCGGCGGCACAGGAGGAGGCGCTCAAGCGGCGGGTGGCCCGGCTGGCGGAGACCCGCTCCGACGCGGTCGACAGCTCCGCCGCCGAGCTCCGGCGCATCGAACGGGACCTGCACGACGGCGCCCAGGCCCGGCTCGTCGCCATGGGCATGAACCTCGGCATCGTCGAGCACCTCCTCGAGCAGAACCCGGAGAAGGCCCGGAAGATCCTCTCCGAGGCCCGCCAGTCCTCCGCCGACGCCCTCACCGAACTGCGTGACCTGGTGCGCGGCATCCACCCGCCGGTCCTCGCGGAGCGCGGACTCGGCGACGCCGTCAGGGCGCTGGCGCTGCGCGGCCCGATCCCGACCGACGTCAACGTCGACCTGGCCGGCCGCTTCGAGGCGCCGGTGGAGTCGGCCGCCTACTTCACCGTCTCCGAGCTCCTCACCAACGCCGCCAAGCACTCGGGCGCCGAGCGCATCTGGATCGATCTGCGGCACGAGGACGGCATGCTCCGGGTCTCGGTCACCGACGACGGCAGCGGCGGCGCCGATGTCTCCCGCGGCACCGGTCTGCAGGGCATCGAACGCCGGCTCGGCGCGTTCGACGGGGTCCTGGCCGTGAACAGCCCGGTGGGCGGCCCGACCATGGTGACGATGGAACTCCCGTGCGCGCCGGCCGCCCCGGCGGCGAACCAGGTGCGCTAGCGCCGGACCGTTGACCTCACGTCGCGAGTGGCCTCCGACCCCGTATCGGGTCAGGGGCCGCTGCGGTCTCCGGTCCGGTCTCCGGTCCGGTCGCCGGTCCGGTCGCCGCATCCGGCTCGGCGCCAGGCGCGGCGGAGCCGGTCGAGTTCCGCCAGCTCGGCCCGGGTCCAGGCCACGTTGGAACGCTCCCGGACGAAGCGGCGGATCGCCTCGTTCGCCGCGGACACCGGACTCTGGTCGGAGGCGGACGGTGGCGGGACGGACATGCCCCTCACTGTGGAGTAGCGGTGTGACAGCCGTGTGAGGCGGGATGAAGAGCTGGATGAAGATTCACTGTCGCGTACGGGACGGGTGCGAGGTGGTGTGACGGGTGTGAAGGGGCGGGGTGGGATCCGCCCGCTCGGACCGGTTGTCAGAGGTGGCCGCTACGGTGGCCGTATCCCATCAGCGCTGGCTGCGCCGGGAGGGCCCCGCCGACAGCGCGGCGGGGCCCAGCACCGTCCCGCCCCCCGCCACCCTGGAGTTGCCGTGCGCGTCGTCCTCGCCGAAGACCTCTTCCTGCTGCGCGACGGACTGGTCCGGCTGCTGGAGGCGTACGATTTCGAGATCGCCGCCGCGGTCGACAACGGGCCGGAACTGCAGCGCGCCCTGGTGGAGTTGCGGCCGGACGTAGCGGTGGTGGATGTGCGGCTGCCGCCGTCGTTCACCGACGAGGGACTGCAGGCGGCGCTGTACGCCCGGCGCGAGATCCCCGGCCTTCCGGTGCTCGTGCTCTCCCAGCATGTGGAGCAGCTGTACGCCCGGGAGTTGCTGGCCGACGGCAGCGGCGGGGTCGGCTATCTGCTGAAGGACCGGGTGTTCGACGCGGACCAGTTCATCGACGCGGTGCGGCGGGTGGCCGGCGGCGGTACGGCGATGGATCCGCAGGTGATCTCGCAGCTGCTGGCCCGCAATGTACGCAATGAGCCGTTGGGACAGCTGACGCCGCGCGAGAGCGAAGTGATGGGTCTGATGGCCGAGGGCCGGTCCAATGTCGCGATCGCGGAGCGGCTGGTGGTGACCGAACGGGCCGTCGCCAAGCACACGTCCAACATCTTCGCCAAGCTCGACCTGCCGCTGTCCGACGACGACAACCGCCGGGTGCTGGCCGTGCTGGCCTACCTGGACCGTTCCTGAGCCGGACCGTTCCTGAGCCGGACCGTTCCTGGGCCCGGCCGTTCCTGGGCCGGACCCGTCCTGAGTTCCTTGCGCGGCGCCGCCCCGCGGGCGGCCGCCGCCGTGCTCGACTGACCGGATGCACGAGACACCTCCCCCGGAGTCCCTGCCGAGGACGTCACCGAGACCATGGCGGAACGGCTCAAGGAACGGATCTACGCGACGATCACCATGATCGCCGTCGTCGTCGGCCTCACCATGGTCGACGACCTGGCGGCGGGCGACGCGGCCGTGTCCGTCGCCGCCACCTCGCTCGGCCTGTGGCTGGCCACCCTCGTCGCGGACGACCAGGGGCACCGGGCCGTCCACCACCGCTCCACCACCTGGCCGGAGTTCCGCCGACTGCTCTACGTCAGCAGCCCGTTGCTGCTCAGCGCCGCCGGCCCGCTGATCCTGATCGGCGTGTCCGCGACCGGGGCGATGGCCCTGCACACCGCCCTGGTCGCCGCCGCAACGGTCGATGTCGTCGGGCTCTTCGCCTGGGGCTTCCTCGCCGGTGTCCGGATGGGCGGCGGCATGGTGGCCGCGCTGGTCGCCGGCACGCTGGACACGGCGATCGGCGCGGCCGTCGTACTCGTCAAGCTCACCGCGGGCCACTAGGGCGTATTGCGAAAGTCCCGCCTGGCCCACGACGCCTGGCACACGCCCGCACCTTTACACCTCCGGGGATTCACCCCGCGCGGCGCACCGCGAACAGGAAGCAGCCGAATTCCACTGCGCGGACGTGCACCAGGGCGACCTCCGGGTCGGTGAACATCGCGGCCAGCTCCGCGTCCGCGGCGCCCGCCGCCGCCTCGTCGTGGCCGATCCGGACGAGGCGCCCGCCCAGGATGCGGCCGTCGGCGCTGTAGGCGCGGAAGACCCGCTGGGTGCCGTGCATCGCCGGCGGGTAGTCGGCGTCGGACGGCGGGCCGGGGCAGCCGTCGGCGTCGGCGTGCACGAACACCGGCCCCAGTTCCACGTACGGGCCCGGGTTCGCGCCGGTCTCCGCCGCCCAGTGGCGCAGCGGGGCGTACGAGAGCAGCGCGATCCGGTCGCCGGGCGCCGCGTGCCGCAGGCAGCAGCGCAGCGGGGCGCCGCCCTCCTCGTCGGTGCTCAGCTCGGGCGCCCGGCCCGCGTCGTCGGTGTCCCGCAGGCGGGTGAGCAGGGCCGGGTCGATGGCGAAGGTGCGGAAGGCCGTGGTCCCGTGGGTGATGGTCATGGGTCGACGATCGCTCCGGACGCGGCCGGGATCCGGCGGGAATCGGACGTCGCGCTGTGGGGGACGCGGCGCGCGGCGCATTGAGTGACCATCGCACCATTCACTCGTTTGACGGCGTGTGGACACATCGGAAGCGACAGCGGCCGGACCCGTGGAGGTCGAGGTCGAGGAGGCCGAGGCCTCGATCGTCGAGAACTATCCGCACCTGGTGCGGCTGGCGTATCTGACGCTGCCGGCCGCTCTCGGCCGGCACCGCAGGGTGCTGGCCGCGCACACCCTCGTGCAGCGGGCGCTGCCGCGCGGGCGGCGCGCGCCCGACCCGGTCGCCGCGGACGCGGGCGGCCCGCGCGGTGGCCCGCCCGATCCGGCGTACGCGCTGGTGCGCCAGGAGGTGCTGCGCGGGGCGGTGGCGCACGGCGCGGAGGACGGGTGGCGGAAGCGGGCCCACGAGGCGCGCGGCTGGCTGCCGTTGCCGCATGTGTGGGGGCTGCGGCTGCACCCCAAGGCGGGCGGTACGGACGAACTCGCCCTGGACCGTTCGCTCTCCGCGCTCGGCAGTCCCGCCCGTGCCGCGTTCGCGCTGAGCGCCCTGGAGGGGCTGGCCGAACGCGAGGTGCGGCAGGTGCTGGCCGCGGCGGGCGTCGCGGATCCCCGCACCGCTGTCGCCGAGGCGGCCGCGGCCGCCGGTGAGGGCGGCGAGCCGGTCCGGGCGCTGCTCGGCGGGGGCGAGTTCGACCCGTGCACGGTGCAGGCGCGGCCGACCGATCTGCTGCGCCGCCGGCAGCACATGCGGGCCGCGGGCCTCGCGGTCGCGGCCGTGGTGGTCGCGGCGGTGCTGCTGCCGCTGGCCGGCTCCGACGACGGCGACCCCGGTTCGTACGCCGCCGGGACGCCCGCCGGATCCGCGAGCCCGCTGGAGTCGTCGGCGCTGGTACGGGCCGACACCGCGCTGTGGGAGCACACGGCACGGATGGACTTCACCGCCTGGCCGGCCCGGGGCGGCCGGAAGGACGACACCGACCTGCTGCGCCGCGCCCTCGCCGTGTGGTCGCGGCCCGGGGAGCGCGTCCAGGTCTCGGCGACCCCCGGGACCTCGCGCGGCCTGCCCGCCCAGCCTCCGCAGCTGCTGTACGCGGGCGATGTGGGCGAGGCGGCCGTGGTCGTGCTCTACGACGGGATGCGGATCGTCCGGTACGCGGAGCCGCAGGACGGCAAGGGCTTCGCCGCGCTGGACTTCGCGCGGGTGGACGACGCGGACGTCACCACCGGTGCGGCCGTCGTCGTCGGCCGCGTCGACGGCAACACCCGCTTCCTGACCGCCCCCTGGGTCGACGACGCGCAGACCCGCGACCTGCTCCAGCCCAACCGTGCCGGACAACCGCTGCACGTCGCGGCCGATGGCGTCACCGACCCCGTCCGCAGTCCGGGCGCGGGCGCCCCTGCGGGCCAGTGCGGGACGGCGTGGCCGGTGCTGCAGTTCCGCTCCTCGGCGAAGGTCGTCGAACAGCACTCGTTCCTGCTGACCGACCTGGGCGATCTGACCCCGGTCCATCTCACGTACACCCCGCCGCCGGGCGGCACGTCCGCCCCGGCCCGGCAGCCGCGCGAGGCCACCGGCTCGCAGGCCCTGCTGAACTGGGCGCACAGCGCGTGCCGGCTCGGGGCGCTGCGCGGCCAGGGCGTACGGGCCGTCAACAACTGGGAGTTCGCCGAGCAGCGGTTGCCCGAGGGCGGCGCACCCGCGTCGTGGGTGTGCACGCGGACGGACACCTGGCGCGGCGCCGGGCAGGCGATGGTGCAGTTCCAGCCCCCCGGCTCGTCGCCGACCGCTCTCGCGGCGGTGGCCGCGCAGGCCGAGGACACCAACGCGTGCAGCCGGTTCGGCCAGCACGTGCTGGCCGGCGTCATGTGGAAGTCCCCGGCCGGCCACTGGTTCCTGCTCGCGGCCGGCAGCCGCGAGGTCACCAAGGTCTCGGCCACCGGCGGCGTCCGCGCGAGCGCGGACGGCCCGCTGCTCGCCGTCCGCGCGGAACGCGGCGCGAACGCCAAGCTGACGGGCCGGCTGACGACCGGCAGGACCCTGGACGCGCTGGGGTAGCGACTCAGCGGCTGGGGACGGCCAGGGACATCGTGACGTGGTCGTCCACGTGGCTGTCCTCGGCCCAGCCCTGGCGGGCGTAGAACGCCTGGGCCCGCCGGTTGGGCCCGAAGACCTCCAGCCGGGCGGCGGTCACGGCGGCGTCCTGCCAGGCCGTGACGCACGCCCGGTGCAGGGCGCTGCCGAGGCCCGCCCGCCAGAGCTCCGGGTCGACGTGGAACTGGAAGAGCTTCTCCTCGCCGGGCCGGAAGCCGAGCACCGCGAAGGCGACCACCCGGTCCTCGCGCAGCACAGAGAGCACCTTGCGGTCGGCCGACCCGATCGCGCGCTCGGTGCCTTCCCGGCAGCGGCGCAGTTCGTCGGGGCCGTTGTACGCCTCCTCGGGGAGGTGCCCCTCGTAGTACCTGGCGCGGGCCCTGCGGTGCACGTCGGCGATACTGTCCAGGTCACCGGGATCGGCGTCACGGATCGTGACGGATATGGCGTTCATGATCCCCTGGACGTCCCCTCGGGGGTGGCCGGTTCCGGGCCGGGGGCTCCGGGTGAGAATGACGGCCATGAGCGATCTTCAACGAGATGGTGTGATCTTCCGGCAGGCCACCGAGGACGACGTACCCGCCCTCGTCGCCCTGTACGACGGCGCCGCCCGCTGGATGCAGCGGCACGGCATCGACCAGTGGAAGCCCGGCCAGAAGAGCGAGGACCACTTCCTGCTCCGTATGAAGGAGGGCGAGGTCTGGCTCGCCGACACCGGCGCCGCCGCCCCGGTCGGCGGCTGGGAACTGTGGTGGGACGACGAGCCCGCCTGGGGCCCGCAGCCCCCGGTCGCGGGCTACATCCACCGCCTGATGACCGACCGCGCCACCGCCCCGCCGAACCTCGGCCGCGCGATGCTCACCCACGCTGAACACCGCATCACCCGAACCGGCCGCACCCTGAGCCGCCTGGACTGCGTCTCGACCAACCCCCGCCTGCGCGCGTACTACGAGTCCGCGGGCTACACCGTGACCGGCGAACAACCCCTCAAGGACGGTGGCAAGGGCAGCAGGTACGCGGTAACCCTCCTGGAGAAACGGCTCGTCGACTGACGAGACCCGCCCCCCGGGTGGGAGGCGGGCCCTGTCCGTCGTTCCGCGCGGTTATCGCTTCGTGTAGATCGCGACCGTGCGGGCCGGGATCGTGAAGGTTCCGGTGGTTCTGTCGTAGGTGGCGGTTCTGACGATCGGGTCGGAGCCGGTGGACTGGATCGGGTGGAGGGCGTAGGGGGTGCCGGTGAGGGCGGGGACTCGCTGGGTCCGGGCGGTGGTCGTGGCGTTGAAGACGACGACCAGGTCGCCGAGGCGCATCGTGATGACACCCGGGGTCTCGTCCTGGCCCGACAGCGGGAAGGAGAGCCGGTCCTGGACCTGGGCCGCTGAGGTCAGGGCGAAGGCCGGTTCCGTGGAGCGGATCCTGAGCAGGTCCTGGTAGGCGGCGGAGGCGCCGGTGATCTCGGCGCAGCCGGGGTGCAGCGCGGGTGAGGTGAGCAGCGGCTTGGCGAACGGCCACTTGGACTGGTTGTCGGCGGCCGGCGGGAGGCCGCGGCCGAAGCCGTTGCCGGTGGCGCAGTCCCAGTGGATGGCGTTGAACCAGTCACCGGAGTCGAAGGAGTTGCGGTCCAGGGACTTGGAGCGCAGCAGGTCGCTGCCCGCCTGGTAGAGCGCCGGGCCCTGGGAGAGCATGGCGGTCGATTCGGCGAGCACCTGCATCCTGGCCCGGTCGGCGGCCGTCGTGGCGGCCGGGAGCTTGAAGGCGAGGGCGTCGTACAGCGATTCGTTGTCGTGCGCGTCGACGTAGGCGAGGGCGTCGCCCGGTGCCGCCGCGTATCCGGCGGGCCGGCCGTTGTAGTCGACCTCGGAGCCGTGCACCTGCTTGCCTGCGGAGTCGGTGAAGGTGAACGCGCTCAGGTTGCCGGTGAGCCCGACCTTGATGAGGTCCTGGTAGTGCAGCAGCCGGGTCTTCTGCTCGGCGGTGGTGCCGTTGGCGGTCGAGGAGTTGGGGTCGGTGTAGAGGCCGCTGGCGAAGCCCTGCACGCCGGGGTCGGCGTCGAACGGGCTGCCGCCGCGTACGGCGTCGCGGGCCCGGTCGCTGAAGGTGGCGATGCCGGTGCCGGCCATGTTGGCCTGGGTGGCCTGCTCGAAGCGGGCGTTGTCGGCGACCTCGCCGAAGTTCCAGCCCTCGCCGTACATGATGATCTTCTTGCCGTCGACGCCGTCCTTGGCGAGCGTCAGCGCGTCCAGCGCCTTGCGGACGGCGAGGATGTTCGCCTTCGGGTGGTGGCCCATCAGGTCGAAGCGGAAGCCGTCGACCTTGTACTCCTTCGCCCAGGTGACGAGGGAGTCGACGACCAGCTTGCCCATCATCGCGTTCTCCGGCGCGGTGTTGGAGCAGCAGGTGGAGTTGGCGACCGAGCCGTCCGGCATCAGCCGCTGGTAGTAGCCGGGCACGATCTTGTCGAGGACCGAGGTGTCGGCCTGGCCGGAGGCGGAGGTGTGGTTGTAGACCACGTCCATCACCACCCGCAGCCCCGCGTTGTTCAGGCCCTGCACCATCTGCCGGAACTCGGTGGTGCGGCCGGCGCCGTCCGGGTCGGTGGCGTAGGAGCCCTCGGGGACCGTGTAGTGGTACGGGTCGTAGCCCCAGTTGTAGGCGTCCTTGGCCGCGGCCTTGGCCACGCACTCCTGCTGCTTCTCGGAGTCGGCCGGGAAGGAGGCGAGGTCGCAGTCCGGGACCGCCTGGTCGGCGGTCTTCTCCGGGACGGTCGCGAAGTCGAACGCGGGCAGCAGGTGCACATAGTCCGTGCCGGCCTTCGCCAGCGCGCGCAGATGCGTCATGCCCGCCGAACCGGGAACCGTGAAGGCGGTGTACTTGCCGCGCTGCGCGGCCGGGACGGTGGTGTCCGCGACCGAGAAGTCACGGATGTGCAGCTCCTGGATCTGCGCCTGGGCCAGCGGCACCGCCGCCGGTTTGGCCTGCCGCTGCCAGCCCTTGGGGGCGAGCTTCGGGTCGGCCAGGTCGACGAGGAGGCTGCGGGCGGAGTCGGCGGTCAGGGCGACCGAGTACGGGTCGGTCACCAGGTTGGTGACCAGCTTCTGGACGCTCGGCGCCCAGACGGTGACCGCGTACCGGTACGGCTTGCCCGTCCAGTCGCGGCCGCCGGTCACCGACCAGACGCCGCTGCCGGCGTCGCGCCGCATGGGGACGGTCCTGCCGTCGATCTCCACCGCGACGCTGTGCGCGGTGGGCGCCCAGACCGACAGGGCGGGCCGGCCGTGGTCGAAGACCGGGCCGAGCGCCGCGCGCTGCGCCTTCGCGGCGTACAGGTCGTCGAGCACCCCCTGCGTCTGCACACCGGTGGCGGCGAGCAGCGCCCCGTTCGCGGCGCGCTGGGTGGCGATGAGCTGGCCGGGCAGCGCGGCACCGATCCGGTCCCGGTCGCGTGGGTCGACGGTGAAGGCCGCGTACTCCTTGAGCTGCGGGTACTTCGCCTTCTGGGCGGCGGTCAGGCCGCCGGCGACCGGTGACAGCCGCAGCCAGTGGCCCTCGTCGGACAGGGCGCCGTCCTTGACGGTGATGCCGCCGTCGGGGGCGTAGACGAGCTGCTGGCTGGCGGAGGCGCTCGCGTCGGTGTGCCAGGCGACGGTGTCGCGGTCGATCCACTGCGCCTGCGCCTTGCTCAGGTCGAGGTCTCCGCCCGTGCCCTTGGGCTGCGGGAGCAGGTACTTCTGCGTGCCGGCCAACAGCCACACCTCATGCCCGCTGGAGGCGAGGTCCAGGGACTGGTCGGAGGGCAGGTCCTTGGCGTCGCCGTTGTGAAGGATGTAGCTCAGCGAGGTGGCACCCGGGGCGAGCGGCACCTCGTACACGGCACCATAGGCGTCGATCCGGGTCGGCTGGAGCGGCTTGGTCCAGTCGGTGGGCGTGGCGGCGCCGGTCCAGGTGTGCAGGCCCCAGTGGGCGTAGTCGCCGTCGGCGCGCTGGTAGTGCAGGACGGCCTTGGTGGTGTCCTGCGGCGGGTAGGCGCCCGTGGGCGGCGCGTTCAGCACCTCGGTGCTGCCCTGCTTGATCCACACCTCGCCGGTCTTCGTGAGGTCGACGGACCGGTCCGCGTCGGTGTCCTTGACGCCGTTCTTGTCGACGGCGATGAAGCCGACGCTGGACGCGCCCGGCTTGAGCTTGACGTAGGCGAAGGCGCCGTAGGCGTCGCGCCCGGAGAAGGGCTTGCCGCCCGGCCAGGTGGTGCCCTCGCCGTCGGCGATGTCGCCCCAGGTGTACAGGCCCCAGTCGGTGTAGTCGCCGTCGGTGCGCTGGTAGTGCACGACCGCGTAGTCGCGGGAGACGGCGCTGGGCGGCGTCGGCCGGACCGGTGCGCCGCTGGTGGTGGCGGCGGTCGCGCTGCTGATGTGGCCTGCGGAGTCGGTGACCACCGCCTTGTAGCGCAGGGCGGTCCCGGCGGGGACGGCCGCGTCGAGCGCCTTGGTGACGGTGTAGGGCGCGTGGTCGGCGGAGCCGAGCACCTGCCACTTGGCGTTGCCGACCTGGGCGGCGAAGACCACCCGGTCGAGCTGCCCGCCGGTCACGCCGGCGGAGATCTCTACGGTGCCGGTCGCGCCGGCGGCGGGGGCCCGCAGCGCGATCGACGGCCGGGTGGCCGGGGCGCCGAGTGGCTTGTCCGCCTTGTAGACGACGGTGGACAGCGCGGGGACGGTCACGGTGACCTTGCTGTCGCCGCCGCTGTGCAGGGTGCCGGTGGCGCCGTAGAGCGCGCGGAGGTCCGCCCCGGCCGCGCCGGTCGGCACCGCCACGGTCTTCGCCTCGGCCGCGTTGTTCACCGCGACCAGGTACTCGGTCCGCGCCTTCGGGTCCGTACGGGAGTACGCGTACACGCCCGCGCCGTCGGCCGCGTACCGCTCGGTCTGCACGCCGTCGCGCAGCGCCGGGTTCTCCTTGGTCAGCTTCGAGAGCGCGGCGATCGTCCGGTACAGCGGCGCCGCGGTGTCGTAGGCGTCGCTGGCGTGGGTGCGGTCGGTGCCCAGCTCGTCGTCGTCGAGGTAGTCGGCGACCTGGGAGGCGAACATGGTCTGCCGGGCGTCCTTGTCGCCGCCGGCCCCGGTGAAGCCCTGCTCGTCGCCGTAGTAGACGACGGGGTTGCCGCGGCTGAGGAACATCAGCTCGTTGGCGAGCTGGTCCCGCCGCACCAGCTCCGCGTCGGTGGCGCCGGGGTTGTCCTGCTTCAGGAACGTCCCGATCCGGCCCATGTCGTGGTTGCCGAGGAACGTCACCGACTCGTAGGCGTTGGCCTTGTCGGTGGTGTACCGGTAGTCCTGCGCGAACAGGCCGGACAGCTTGGCCGCGGAGCCGCCCTGGGAGGCGTAGGAGCGGGCGGCGTCCTGGAACGGGAAGTCCAGGGTCGCGTCGAGCCGGCCCTGGGTGACGTAGGGCGAGGTGATCGCCGTGTCGGCGGAGTAGACCTCGCCGAACATGAAGAAGTTCTTCCGGCCGTGCTGGGCGGCGTACGTGTCCAGCACGGTGGCCCACTGGGTCCAGAACGGCAGGTCGACGTGTTTGACGGTGTCGATCCGGAAGCCGTCGATCGCGAAGTCCTTGACCCACTTCTCGTAGATCTTCGCCATGCCCTGGACGACCTCGGGACGTTCGGTCCACAGGTCGTCGAGGCCGGAGAAGTCGCCCTGGTCGGTGCTCTCCCCGGCGTAGGTGGAGTCGCCACGGTTGTGGTACATCGCCGGGTCGTTGAGCCAGGCCGGCACCTTGAGGTTCTTCTTCTCCGGCGCCACGACGGGGGTCCGCGGGAAGGAGTCGGCGTCGACCGCCGGGAAGTCCTTGCCCGCTGCGGCCGTGGCGTGGTCGGAGTCGTCGAAGGGCGTGCCGTCCTTGCTCAGGTACGGGAACGCGCCCTTGGAGAGGTAGGAGTACGCCTTCTCCTTGTAGTCCACGACGTCGGCGGTGTGGTTGGTGATGACATCGAAGAAGATCTTCATGCCCTTGGCGTGGGCGGCGGCGATGAGCTTCTTCAGGTCGTCGTTGGTCCCGAAGTGCGGGTCGACCTGGGTGAAGTCGGTGATCCAGTAGCCGTGGTAGCCGGCCGACGCGTCCTTACCGGTGCCCTGCACGGGCTGGTTCTTGAAGATCGGCGCCATCCAGATGGCGGTGGTGCCGAGCCCCTTGATGTAGTCGAGCTTCCCGGTCAGGCCCTTGAGGTCGCCGCCCTGGTAGAAGCCCTTGTCGGTGGGGTCGTAGCCGGTGACCAGCCGGGAGCCGGTGAGCCCGCCGGTGTCGTTGCGGGTGTCGCCGTTGGCGAAGCGGTCCGGCAGGACGAAGTAGAACTGCTCACGCGTGAGGTCGTGGCGGGCCGGCTGGGCGGCGAGCGCCGCGTCGGACGGCGGGGCGGGTGGCGCGGCGGCCAGGGCGGGCACGGCGGCCGGCACGGTGGCCAGCAGCAGCGCCGACACCACCGTCGCTGCCACACGTCGTATGCGTGCGGGTACGGACACGGGCGGGTCTCCTCGATACGGAAAGCTCGTGCCGGGGCACTACGCGCCGAGTCCCGCGGCCGCCCGGCAGCACCGCCGGGCGCTGCGGACGCTATCGCTGCCCGCTCCTTGCAGCAAGACCTTGCAACGGACTTCTTCAGGCCCTGGGCCTGCACCGGACATCCGCAGGTAACGGGGATGTCACATTCGGCAGACCCTGCGGAAACTTTCTTGCAGGCTCTTTCGCAAGGTCTTACATCGCTGTTACGTTCCTGCCCAGCCCGAGCAGCCGCACAGCACAAGCGGCGCGCATCACCCACTCCAGGGTGAACCGGGTTTTACCCTCACCAAGGAGACAGGTATGCGACGCGGCATATCCGCCGTGGCGATGGCCGCGGCCATCGTTCTCGGAGCCACCGCCTGTGGCGGCAGCAGCGACAACAAGAGCACCGGGGACGCGGCGAAGGACCCGGCCGGAGTTTCCGGGGACATCACGTACTGGGACACCTCGGACGCCACCAACGAGGCGCCTGTCTACCAGAGCCTGATCAAGGACTTCATGGCGAAGTACCCGAAGATCAAGGTCAAGTACGTCAACGTCCCGTTCTCCGACGTGGAGAACAAGTTCAAGACGGCGGCGCAGAGCGGCAAGGGCGCCCCCGACGTGGTCCGGGCCGATGTCGGCCTGATCCCGGAGTACGCCTCCAACCACTACATCGCCCCGCTGGACGGCACCGCCGCCCTCAAGGACACCGGCGACTTCACGCAGGGCCCGCTCAACACCACCAAGTACGAGGGCAAGACCTACGGGGTCCCGTCGGTCACCGACACCCTGGGCCTGCTGTACAACAAGGAGCTCTTCGCCAAGGCCGGCATCACCAAGCCGCCGACCACGTGGGACGAGTTCATCTCCGTCTCGAAGACGATCAAGGACAAGACCGGGGTCACCGGCACCTACGTCAACCCGGACACGTACTTCCTGATGCCGCTGCTCTTCGGCGAGGGCACCGACCTCGCCGACGCGGCCGCCAAGAAGATCACGATCAACTCGCCGGAGGCCGTCAAGGCGGTCACCAAGGCCAAGGAGATCTACGACACCTCCTCGGCGAAGGTCGACTTCGCCAGCGCCTACGACAACATGCAGACCTCGTTCAAGAACGGCAAGGTCGCCATGCTGATCCAGGGCCCCTGGTCGGTCAGTGACGACATCAGCGGCTCGGCCTTCAAGGGCAAGGAGTCGAACCTCGGCTACGCCCCGGTCCCGGCCGGCTCCACCGGCAAGCCGCAGGCGCCGACCGGCGGTCACGACCTCGCGGTCTACCAGGGTTCCAAGAACCTGGACGCCAGCTACCTGTTCACCGAGTTCATGACCTCCTCGGCCAGCCAGGTCACGATCGCGACCAAGACCGGCACCCTGCCGACCCGCACCTCGGCCTACACCCCCGCGGTGACCGCCGACCCGAAGATCGCCGGCTTCAAGAGCATCATGGACACCGCCCGCCCGCGGGTGGCACTCGCCCAGGTCGGCAGCCTCTTCACCCCGCTCCAGCAGCAGTACGTGAAGATCCTGCAGGGCCAGGTCTCGGTCCAGGCCGGACTGGACGCGGCGGCCTCCGAGTTCGCCACGCTCCTGCCGGGCTTCACCAAGTAGCCCAGCGGCACCAGACTCCGGTCCGGTCGGCCGGGGCCCCTGTCCTCCTCCTGGGAGGGCCGGGGCCCACGCGCCCGGCCGTCCGGGCCGGGCCGGACGCGCGGCCCCGGGGAACGAGCCACCCCGCCCGCCCCGTTCCGAGGGGCGCTCCGGGGCCGCGACACCACTCGCACCATCATCCGTAATCGTGGAAAGAGCCGATGAGTGATGACCACCGCAACCATTGACAGGCAATCGCGCGGCACGGCCCCGCGCGCCGGCCTCATGACGTCTTTCAAGCGGTCGTGGGACAAGCACTGGTACGCCTGGGCCATGGTCGCCCCGGTGGTCATCGTGATCGGCGTCCTGGTGCTGTACCCGCTGGGTTACGGCGCCTATCTGTCGTTCACCAACGCCAACGAGATGACGGTCGCCAAGAACATCGGCCCCGTCCACATCCCGGCGTCGTACGACATCGTGGGCTTCGACAACTACTGGAAGATCATCTCCGGCCAGGACGGTGACTTCTACCCCCGGCTCATCTGGACCGTCACCTGGACGGTGACCTGCGTCGCCTTCACCTACGCCATCGGCATGGGGATGGCGCTGCTGCTCAACCGCCCGGTGCGGTTCCGGCTCTTCTACCGGCTGTCACTGATCCTGCCGTGGGCCATCCCGGCCTTCGTCAGCGTCTTCGCCTGGCGGCTGATGCTCAACTCGCAGTACGGCGTGTTCAACTCGATGATCACGCAGGTCGGACTGCCGGCCCAGGACTGGCTGGGCACCCCCTTCGCCCAGAAGGTCGCCGTCATCATGGTCAACGTCTGGGCGGGCGTACCCTTCATGATGGTCGCCCTGCTCGGCGGCATGCAGTCGGTTCCCCAGGAGCTCTACGAGGCCGCCGAGATGGACGGCGCCTCCCCCTGGCAGCGGTTCCTGAACATCACGCTGCCGGGCCTGCGCCCGGTCAGCAACACCGTGATCCTGCTCGGGGTGATCTGGACCTTCAACATGTTCCCGATCATCTTCCTGCTGCTGGGCCAGAACAACAGCGGGGACACCGACATCCTCGTGACCTACGCCTACCGCAAGGCGTTCACCGGGGTGTCCGACTACTCCGGGGCCGCGTCGTACGGCATGGTCATCCTCGCCATCCTGCTGGTCTTCTCCACCTTCTACCGCCGCTACCAGGCCAAGACCGAGCAGGCGTAAGGAGCCATGACGATGAGTGCAACAGCCCACACCGGCACCACGGGAAGCGCCGACCCGGCCCGCTCCGCCGCGAAGCCCGCCCGCCGTCCGGGCCGCCAGCGCGGCGAACGCGGCCGCGGCGCCTCGGTCGCCCTGCACACCACGCTCATGGTCGCCAGCGCGATCGCCATCTTCCCGGCGCTGTGGATCGCGTTCATCTCCTTCGGCCCGAAGAACGCGTGGACGGACCCGGGCGGCGTCCTCGACCACCTGAGCCTGCAGAACTACCGGAACATCCTGCACACCAACTTCCCGAAGTGGTTCCTCAACTCGGTGATCGTCGCGGCCGCGACGACCGTGCTGGGCGTCATGCTGTCGGCGAGCGCCGGCTACGCCATCTCGCGGATGAAGTTCCCCGGCCACAAGCAGCTGATGTGGACCTTCCTGACGACGCAGATGTTCCCGATGGCCGTGCTGATCGTGCCGCTGTACAACCTGCTCGGCACCCTCGGCCTCCTCGACAGCTACCTCGGTCTGATCGTCACCTACTGCACGATCTCGGTGCCGTTCTGCGCCTGGATGCTCAAGGGGTACTTCGACACCATCCCGCACGAGATCGACGAGGCGGGCCGGATCGACGGGCTCACCCCGTTCGGCACGTTCTGGCGGCTGATCCTGCCGCTGGCCCGGCCGGGACTGGCCGTCACCGCCTTCTACAGCTTCCTGACCGCCTGGGGCGAGGTCGCCTACGCGAGCCAGTTCATGAGCACCAACGAGAACTTCACGCTGGCGGCCGGCATCCGCACCCTCGCCACCGACCAGCGCGCGGACTGGGGTTCGCTGACCGCCGCCGCGGTGATCATCGCCATCCCGGCCGCCCTCGTCTTCTTCCTGGTCCAGCGCCACCTGGTCTCCGGCCTCACCGCCGGCGCCGCCAAGTCCTGATCCGTCCAGCGGCAACGCGCACACCCACGCCACCTGTCGTTCCCCGCACACATCAAGGGAATCCATGAGCCAGCACCTCACCGACGCGCCCCGCTCCGCCGCCGACAACGCCGCCGACGCCGGGCGCAGAGACTGGTGGCGTGACGCGGTGATCTACCAGGTCTACCCGCGCAGCTTCGCCGACGGCAACGGCGACGGGATGGGCGACCTGCCCGGGATCACCGCCCGGCTGCCCTACCTCCGGTCGCTCGGGGTGGACGCCGTGTGGCTGTCGCCGTTCTACGCCTCCCCGCAGGCCGACGGCGGCTACGACGTGGCGGACTACCGAGCCGTCGACCCGATGTTCGGCACCCTGACGGACGCCGACGACCTGGTGCGGGCCGCCCACGCGCTGGATCTGCGGGTCATCGTGGACGTGGTCCCCAACCACTGCTCCGACCAGCACGAGTGGTTCAAGCAGGCGCTGCGCGAGGGCCCCGGTTCGCCGATCCGCGAGCGCTTCCACTTCCGCCCCGGCAAGGGTGCCAGTGGTGAACTCCCGCCAAACGACTGGGAGTCCATTTTCGGCGGACCGGCCTGGACGCGGACCGTAAACGCTGACGGCGCCCCCGGCGACTGGTACCTGCACCTGTTCGCCCCCGAGCAGCCGGACTTCAACTGGGACCACCCGGCCGTGCACGACGAGTTCCGCTCGATCCTGCGGTTCTGGCTGGACCTGGGCATCGACGGCTTCCGGATCGACGTCGCCCACGGCATGGTCAAGGCCGCGGGCCTGCCCGACATCGGCTCCCACGAGCAGCTGAAGCTGCTGGGCACCGCGTCGATGCCGTACTTCGACCAGGACGGCGTGCACGAGATCTACCGCAGCTGGCGCAAGATCCTGGACGAGTACGCGGGCGACCGGATCGCCGTCGCCGAGGCGTGGACGCCGACGGTCGAGCGCAGCGCCCTGTACCTGCGCCCCGACGAGCTGCACCAGGCGTTCAACTTCGAGTACCTGACGTCCGGTTGGGACGCCGCCGCGCTGCGCCGGGTCATCGACACCTCGCTGGCCGCGATGGGTTCGGTCGGCGCGCCCGCCACCTGGGTGCTGTCCAACCACGACGTGGTGCGGCACTCCACCCGCTTCGCCGACGGCGACCAGGCGCTCGGTCTGCGCCGGGCGCGGGCCGCGACCCTGCTGATGCTGGCGCTGCCCGGCTCCGCCTACCTGTACCAAGGCGAGGAGCTGGGCCTGCCCGAGGTCACCGACCTGCCGGACGAGGTGCGCCAGGACCCGGCGTTCTTCCGCAACGCCGGCCAGGACGGGACCCGTGACGGCTGCCGCGTACCGCTGCCGTGGTCGGGCACGACGGCGCCGTACGGCTTCGGCCCGGTCGAGGGCGGCCCCAGCTGGCTGCCGCAGCCCGACGCCTGGGCCGGCCTCAGCGTCGAGGCCCAGGAGGGCGACCCCGCCTCGACGCTGGAGTTCTACCGCGAGGCGCTGGCCGTCCGCCGCGAACACCCCGCCCTGGGCGCGGGTTCCGAGGTGACCTGGCTGGCGGCGCCGTCGGGTGTGCTGGCGTTCCGCCGGGACAGCGCCGAGGGTTCGTTCGTCTGCACCGCGAACGTCGGCGGAACCCCCGTCACGATCCCGGCGCCCGGCCGCGCGCTGCTCGCCGGAGCCGGTTTCACCGCGGACGGAGCGAACGCCGTCATCCCCGCGGACACCACGATTTGGTGGGCGATCTGACGTGGCTGCCATCCGTCCCCTAGCATCCGGTGCTGTGACCGCAAGGCTTGCTGACATCGCAACCCAGGCGGGTGTCAGCGAAGCAACGGTCAGCCGGGTCCTCAACGGCAAGCCCGGCGTATCCGCCACCACCCGTGAATCCGTGCTGGCCGCACTCGATCTGCTCGGCTACGAACGGCCGGTCCGGCTGCGGCAGCGCAGCGCGGGTCTGATCGGTCTGATCACCCCGGAGCTGGAGAACCCGATCTTTCCGGCGTTCGCACAGGTGATCGGTCAGGCGCTGACCCGCGACGGATACACCCCGCTGCTGGCCACCCAGACGCCGGGCGGCTCGACCGAGGACGAGCTGGTCGAGATGCTCGTGGAACGCGGCGTCGCCGGGATCATCTTCGTCTCCGGTCTGCACGCCGACTCCACCGCCGACACCGAGCGGTACGCCAGGCTGCACGGCCAGGGTGTGCCGTTCGTGCTGATCAACGGCTTCTCGGACAGGATCAAGGCGCCGTTCGTGTCCCCGGACGACCGGGGCGCGATGCGGCTGGCCGTCACCCATTTGGCGGCACTCGGACATGAGAAAATCGGACTGGCGGTCGGACCGAAGCGTTTCGTGCCGGTACTCCGCAAGATCCAGGGCTTCATCAGCAGCATGGAGGACGTGCTGGGCCTGACCGCCGAGCAGTCCGAACAACTGATCCAACACTCGCTGTACACGCTGGAGGGCGGCCAGGCGGCCGCGACGGCGCTCATCGCGTCCGGCTGCACCGCGATCGTCTGTGCGTCCGACATGATGGCACTGGGCGCCATCCGGGCCGCCCGGCAGCAGGGCCTGTCGGTGCCCGGAGACGTCTCCGTCGTGGGTTTCGACGATTCCCCGCTCATCGCCTTCACCGATCCGCCGCTCACCACCATCCGGCAGCCGGTGGCCGCCATGGGGCAGGCGGCGGTGCGGGCGCTGCTGGAGGAGATCGGCGGCACCCCTGCCCCGCACAGCGAATTCGTCTTCCTCCCGGAGCTGGTCGTACGCGGTTCGACGGCCGCGGTGCCCAGCAGCCAGGCACCGCCGCTGCTGGTCCAGCAGTCGGCCGGAAGGCATACATCGAATGCACAGGATCCGACCGGCGTCTGATCTGCGAGCTCGCGTGGGTCTGGCAGACTATTCCTCCATGGGGGAACCGACCGCGAAGATCCTGGCTGGCCGTACGGCCGCCCCGCCGCGCTCCATCGGTTCCGCTGATTCCGATGGAGCGCCGAGCGAGGGCCCTACGGCACCCCGCCATACCCTCGTGTCGAGGCTCCGCACCCCCCGCCGACCGCGTCTGTGGTTCGAGATCGCACTGATCGCGGTCAGTTACTGGGTGTATTCGCTCGTCCGGAACGCCGTCCCCGAGCAGCAGTCGGCGGCGATGCGGCACGCGAACTGGATCTGGAAGGTGGAGAACCACCTCGGGCTGGCCGTCGAACACAGCGTCAACCACGCCGTGAACTCGGTGACATGGCTCATCGTAGGGATGAACTACTACTACGCGACGCTGCACTTCATCATCACCATCGGCGTCCTGGTGTGGCTCTACCGCAAGCATCCGGGCCGCTACGGCCCGGCCCGCACGGTCCTCTTCATCACCACGGGTATCGCGCTGGTCGGCTTCTACTTCTATCCGCTCGCCCCACCCCGGCTGATGCACGGCATCGACTTCATCGACACGGTCAAGGCGCACCACACCTGGGGCTCGATGGCCTCCGGCGACCTGGCTCACGTGTCGAACCAGTACGCCGCGATGCCGTCCATGCACATCGGCTGGTCGCTGTGGTGCGGCATCACCGTCGCGATGCTCGCCCGGCCGCTGTGGGTGAGGGTGCTGGGCATGCTCTATCCGCTGGCGACCCTGGTCGTGATCATCTCGACGGCCAACCACTTCTGGCTCGACGCCATAGGGGGCGCCGTGTGCCTGGGCGCCGGCTTCGCGCTGGTCTACGCGGTCTACGGCCGCTTCGTCTACCACCTGCCCCGCTACCCGGCGACCGCCCGCCGCTGAGCTGTTTCCGCTGAGCCTGTTTCCGCGGCCGGCCGTCACACCTCGTAAGCCTCGTACCGTCACGCCTCGTACTCGTAGAAGAGCCGCTCGACGACCGCGCGGGCCCGCCGGGTCGTCCGGCGGTACTCCTCGACCATGTCGCCGACGTGGCCGGCCGAGTAGCCGAGGTAGCGGCCCACGGCGGCGAGCTCCCGGCCGTCGCCGGGGAACGTGTCCCCCGGGCGGCCGCGGACCAGCATCACCGCGTTGCGGACCCGGGTGGCCAGCACCCATGCCTCGTCGAGGACGGCCGCGTCGTCGGCGCCGACCAGACCGGCGGCGCGCAGGGCCTCGAGCGCCCGGCGGGTACGGGTGGTGCGCAGTTCCTTCCGCCGCCCGCCGTGCTGCATCTGCAGCAGCTGGACGGTCCACTCGACGTCGGAGAGCCCGCCGCGGCCGAGCTTGGCGTGCGTGGTGGGGTCGGCGCCGCGCGGCATCCGCTCGGACTCCATCCGGGCCTTGAGCCGCCGGATCTCGCGCACCGCGTCCTCGTCGAGCCCGTCCGCGGGGTACCGCAGCGGGTCGATCAGCTCGATGAAGCGTTCTCCGAGCCCCTGGTCCCCTGCCATGGGGTCGGCGCGCAGCAGCGCCTGGCTCTCCCAGCCCAGCGACCAGCGCCGGTAGTAGGCGGCGTACGAGCCGAGCGACCGCACCAGCGGGCCGCTCTTGCCCTCCGGGCGCAGATCCGCGTCCATGATCAGCGGCGGGTCGGCGGTGGGGATCTGCAGCAGCCGGCGCAGCTCGTTGGCGATCTTGAGGGCCTGTCCGGCGGCCCGGCCCTCCTCCGCGCCGTCGAGCGGTTCATGGACGAACATCACGTCGGCGTCCGAGCCGTACCCCTGTTCGCGCCCGCCGAAGCGGCCCATGCCGATGACGGCGAAGCGGGTCGCCAGGGGCCCGTCCGCCGCCTCGACGGCGTTCACGGCCGCCCGCAGGGCGCCCACGACAGTGGTGGCGTTGATGTCGGTGACGGCGGTGCCCACCTGGTCCACGTCCAGCTCGCCGATGACATCGGCCGCCGCCGTCCGGAACAGCTCGCGGCGCCGGACGCCGCGGACCGCGGTGACCGCCTGTTCGGGGGTTTCGGCGCGGCCGACCGCGGCCAGCACCTCCTGTTCGAGCGCCACCGCGGACCGCGGCCGCAGGCCCTCGGGGGCGCCGAGCAGGGCGACCGCCTCCGGGGCTCGCATCAGCAGGTCGGGGGCGAGCCGGCCGGAGGAGAGCACCCGGGCGAGATGCTCGGCGGCGGCGCCCTCGTCCCGCAGCAGCCGCAGGTACCAGGGGGTCTTGCCGAGCGCGTCGGAGACCTTGCGGAAGCCGAAGAGCCCGGCGTCCGGGTCGGCGGAGTCCCCGAACCAGCCGAGCAGGACCGGCAGCAGGGTGCGCTGGATGGCGGCCTTGCGGCTGACGCCGCTGGCCAGCGCCTCCAGATGACGGTAGGCCGCGGCCGGATCGGCGTACCCCAGCGCCTGCAGACGCTGCATCGCGGCGTTGTTGCTGAGCCGGGTCTCGACCGGTTCGAGCTGGGCGACCGCGTCGAGCAGCGGCCGGTAGAAGAGCTTCTCGTGCAGCCGGCGCACCTCGACGGCGTGCCGCTTCCACTCCCGGTTCAGCTCGGCGACGGGGTTGGCGCGAAAGCCCAGCGACCGGCCCAGGCGGCGCTGCCCGGCCTCGTCGTCCGGCACCAGATGGGTACGGCGCAGCCGGTACAGCTGGATGCGGTGCTCCATCAGCCGCAGGAAGCGGTAGGCGGCATCGAGCGAGGCGGCGTCCGCGCGGCCGACGTAACCACCGGCGGCGAGTTGGGCGAGCGCGGTGAGGGTGGTGCCGCTGCGCAGTGAGGAATCGGTTCTGCCGTGCACCAACTGCAGGAGCTGGACGGCGAACTCGACATCGCGCAGCCCGCCGGGACCGAGCTTCAGCTCCCGCTCGACGTGTGCGGCGGGGATGCCCTCCACGACGCGGCGGCGCATCTGCTGGACGTCGGTGACGAAGTGGTCGCGGTCGGCGGCCTGCCACACCATCGGCGAGAGCGCCTCGACGTACGCCAGGCCCAGGTCACGGTCGCCCGCCATCGGCCGGGCCTTGAGCAGCGCCTGGAACTCCCAGGTCTTTGCCCACCGCTTGTAGTACGCGACATGGCTGGAAAGCGTGCGTACCAGCGGGCCGTTCTTGCCTTCCGGCCGCAGGTTGGCGTCGACCGGCCAGATGGTGCCCTCTGCGGTGGTGTCGGAGCAGACCCGCATCATCCGGGCGGCCAGCCGCGTCGCGGCCCGCATCGCCCCGGCCTCCTCGGCGCCGTCGGCCGGTTCCGCCACGAAGATCACGTCGACGTCCGAGACGTAGTTCAGTTCATGGCCGCCGCACTTGCCCATGCCGATCACCGCGAGCCGGCACAGCGCCGCGTCCTCCGGTGCCTCGGCGGCGGCGATGGAGAGGGCCGCGCGCACGGTCGCGGTGGCCAGGTCGGCCAGCTCCGCGGCCGTCTGCACCAGGTCACTGGTGCCGCACACATCGCGGGCGGCGATCGCCAGCATGCAGCGGCGGTAGGCGGCGCGCAGCAGGTCGGGGTCGGTGGCGGAGGCCAGCCCGCGTTCGAACTCGGCGACGCCGGGGTGCAGGTCGGCGGACTCGTACGTCACCAGCGCGTGCCAGTCGCGCGGGTGCCGGGCGAGGTGGTCGCCGAGCGCCTCGGAGGCGCCGAGCACCCCGAGCAGCCGGTCGCGCAGCGGCTTGGCGCTGGTCAGGGTGTCGAGCAGGGTCCGCCGCTCGCCCTCGTCCAGCACCTCCACCAGCCGGACCAGGCCCAGCAGCGCCTGATCGGGGTCCGCCGTCGCGCCGAGCGCGTCCAGGAGCACCGGATCGGTCCGTACCGCGGTCAGCCCCGCGGCCTCCACCAGCACCTCGGCCGCCGCCGGATCGGTGAACCCGTGGCGCAGCAGCCGGGAGAACGTGCTGCTCCGGCGCCCCTGCGGCAGCGACATCTCGCCTCCGGTACGTCATGCCTGCGATCAAGGTCCCAGCTGAGCGTAACCGCCCGGCCGCCGACCTGGAACGGCGTGCTCCGGACGGTTCCCGCGCCGTTCCGTGACGGCGGAGCCGGTCCGGACGGCCGGCGGCACGGTCCGGAGAGAGGACGCTGCCGGTCCGGACGGCCGGCGGCACGGTCCGGGGAGACAGCGCTGCCGGTCCGGGGAGACGGCGCTGCCCCTGCGGGCGGCGGGCAGCGCCCGTCCCGGTGGGCCCGCACCGTTCGTTTCCCGGCCATTCACGTCTGCGGATCTTCTCAGTTCCGCCGGCCGCTCCTACGCTGACAGCGCTCCGCGCCCCCATACCCCCCCACCGGAGGTAAGCCGTGCCCGGCTTGTCGATATCCGTTCCGCGTCGCCCCCTCACCGCCCTCGCCGCCGCCCTCGGGCTGGCCGGCGCGTCCGTCGGCCTGTGGGCCGGCCTCGGCGGCGCGTCCACCGCGCACGCGGCGGCCGCCGTCCCCACTCCTGACCACGTGATCGTCGTGATGATGGAGAACCACGCGTACAACCAGGTGATCGGCAGCTCCAGCGCCCCCTACATCAACTCGCTGAAGACCGGCGGCGCGAACCTCACCGCCTCGTACGGCGTCACGCACCCGAGCCAGCCGAACTACTACCAGGTGTTCTCCGGCAGCAACCAGGGCGTGACCGGCGACAGCTGCGTCACCCCCGGCTTCAGCTCCGCGCCCAACCTCGCCTCCGAGCTGATCGCCGCGGGCAAGACCTGGGGCAGCTACAACGAGACGCTCCCCAGCCAGGGCTCCACCACCTGCAGCAGCGGCAAGTACGCGCAGAAGCACAACCCCTGGTTCGGCTTCAGCAACGTGCCGACCTCCAGCGCCAAGACGTTCGCGCAGTTCCCTTCGGACTACACGACGCTGCCGCAGGTCTCGTTCGTCGTGCCGAACCTGTGCAGCGACATGCACGACTGCTCCGTCGGCACCGGTGACACCTGGATCAAGAACAATCTCGGTGCTTACGCCACGTGGGCCAAGACCCACAACAGCCTGCTGATCGTCACCTTCGACGAGGACAACCGGCTGGCCGGCAACCGCATCCCCACCGTCCTCTACGGACAGCGCGTCACCCCGGGCAGCACCTCGTCGACGACGTACAACCACTACAATCTGCTGCGCACCCTCGAGGACATGTTCGGCACCTCGCACGCGGGGAACGCCGCCTCCGCCACCGACATCACCGGCATCTGGACCAGCTGACCGTGAGCGGAGCCGGCGCCATGACCACCCGGAACCGGCTGCTGATCCTCGTCGCGGCGGCCGCCGTGCTCGCCTGTGTGGCGGGCGCGGCGGTCTGGCACGCCTCCGACCGGGCCGCCCGCAGGAACACCGAGCAGGCCGGCGGCCCGCCGGTCGTCCAGGGCGCGGTGTCGCTGGCCCCGGCCGGGCCCCGGCTCATGGTCTTCCGCAACATGGCCTGGGGTCCGCACCGCGATGAACTCGCCACCGTGCCCGCCGCCTCGCCCGGGGCGACCCGTACCGCCTCGGGCGTCCGCTGTCTGCGCTTCCACGCCGCCGCGGGCACCGGCATCTGTCTGCAGTCCGTGCACGGCACCGTTCAGGACACCTACCGCGCGGTCGTCCTCGACTCCCACCTCAAGGAGACCCGGCACTACCCGCTGAACGGGATCCCGACCCGCGCCCGGGTATCGCCCAGCGGCCACCTCGCCGCCTGGACGGTCTTCGTCGGCGGCGACTCGTACGCGGGCACCGACTTCTCCACCCGCACCTCGATCCTCGACGTCAGGACCGGCAGGCTCGACGCCAGCCTGGAGGACTTCACGATCCTCAAGGACGGCCACCGCTACCGCGCCACCGACGTGAACTTCTGGGGCGTCACCTTCGCCGACGACGGGCACTTCTACGCGACGCTCGCCACCGGCGGCAGGACGTACCTCATCCGCGGTGACATCGCGGCCCGCACCGTGACGACGCTGCGCCCGAACGTGGAGTGCCCGTCGCTCTCGCCCGACGGCACCCGTCTGGTCTTCAAGAAGCGCGTCCCGGGCC